>NZ_JBEXTV010000093.1:0-18161 GCF_040628835.1 Streptomyces sp. NPDC006134
CTTCCGATCTGGGTCGGCCGCTGCGCGCCCGACGGGCCGCGCGGTGCGCGGCGGAGTGGCTGGGGGTCTGACAGTACGGCTAGTGTGGCTCGGAATATGGGAGTTGAGGAGCGCTTCGCGCTCCTAGGCAGGTCCGCTACGCTCCCCCGCCCCACGGTCCTTCCGGCTGCGCCTCCAGGACCGTTGGGGCCCGTTGGCGCGGGCTGGGCTGGCTACGGGGTGGGGGGTCGCTTGTTCGTGTCGGGTTCCAATGTAGAGAGTGCATCAGTTTGATGCAGCATGTACCACTGGCGGAAACACGGGACACCCCCCAACCACCTAGGTAGGGCCGTGATTTGTTGAGTGGTCAGCGCCGGTATTTCGCTCTCCCACTCAGGTGAGGAATTATGACTTGGGACGCTTCGAACCTCAGCCACAGAACAGTACCCCGGATATTAGGAAAACCGGAGCTCCGGCGTACGGAGGTGCCGGAGCCGAACTGCGGCGTAACAGTGAACCGGCGGCGCTCAGCCCGTTCCAGGCGGCCCTCATCCCGCGCCACGGCGAGCCACCGGCGCACCGTCCGCTCCGCCATCCCCAGCGTGTCAGCCACCATCCGCCGATGACCGACCGTCAACTCTCCCCGCGCCTCGAGCGCCAGCAACCTACGCACCGCGACCGGCCGCAACACCTCGGCATCCGCCGCAGCCCCCACCAGCACTCCCCCACCACACCAGGCACAGCTGCCCACCGAGAATGATCAAGGAAGGACCCTACCCCATTGGAGCCATCACCCCGTTGACCTGCTAATCCTCAGCTACCGACCGGCTGTCCTCACATTGCTGTCCCCCCTCAGCCCCATCGACCACCGCCCCGAACACCCCAGCAAACAAGCCGATCACCTCACTCAACCCGCATCCTCCGCTGGACACCGAAACGAGAACCACCCCGGACAACAACACGAGAACTTCCACGTGCGCGAGGGCGACGCGGCCCGGCTCACCGGGATCTGTCCGGGCAAGCACGGCCGCTGGGGGCGGATCTGTGTCCTGGACGACAGGCACGAGACCTCGCTGGAGGAACCGCACTGGGGCCGCAACAGCGAGGGCCGGCCGATCGCGTGGGTGGGCAGCGCACCCGACGACTGGTGAGCGGCGGCGGTGAGACCGGCGAAGGACCCCGGGGCGCAAAGCGGCCCGGGGTCCTTCGCCGACCGGGGCAGCCGCACTGCTTCCAGGCCCTACACGCACTGGGGTGCGATGCCCAAGGGTTCTGCGCCGCGACATCGTACTGGTGTGCATGTAGTCCCTGGGGCCCCGGGCTGCTGCCCCGACCGGCCAGGTGGCAGACGGGAAGGGCTGGGTGAGGCGAACCGGCCATCGCGTGATGGTGCCCCGGGTCGCGTGGTGGGCTGTGGAATGCTGACACAGCCCACCACGCGGCCTCCTCTGCGTTGGCAGTGCGCGGGCCGGGGTCGGGCAGAACTCTCCGTCTCCGGTCAGCCAGGCCGGTTGCATGGTCTGCGTTCTCGCAACAGTACGCCGGATCGCGCCTGTCTCGGTCGGGGTCGAACAGTGCCACCCGCCCTACAGGTATGCGGAGAGGGCCTTATCGAGAGAAGCGAATTCCTTCGACACGGTAAGGCCTGGCGTTTTCATGATTTCCCGGATCGCGAGTGCGTTACGCTTCATGCATTCCGGATTATTTTTCTTATCAATGAACCAGGAGTCACCGTCTGGGTAGAACATTGAGTTCCCCCCCGTGTTCACCACTGCCAGCGGACCGGTTTTCACCTTCTTGCCGCCGTCCCGCTCCAGGGTGATATCCAGCACACCGAACCATGGGTTGGCCTGATCTACTACCGTTTCCGGCCCCACCGTCAGCGTGAACTTCTCGTACTTGTTGGGCGGGATCTCGTGCGTCACCTCCTTCGAGAGCGTGAAGGGCGTCTTGTGGAGATAGCTGCCATCACTCTCGATCGGCTGATCATCCGGAATAGTGAAGCTATACGTCGCCGTGGTGACAAGCGGCCCGCCGATCCCCACACACGGCTCCGGGTATCCCGACTTCCGGAAGGTCATGATGACCTTCGGAATGAAAGCTGGATTGCTGCCCAGGTTCTTGACGGTGATATCGATGTGTACTCCGAGGCCACCGCCTTTAATTTCAACGGGCTTTGCGTCAATTCCATAAGTATTGTCGACTTGCTTCATCGGGACGCCTTCCCGAATCTCTGCTTCGAGCTTCGCTACCTCCAGCATGGCCGTAGGCTTGCTGCCCTGTATCGACTTGTTCCCGTTGCCGCACTGCGCGGAATCCGTGCATTGGTTGTTCGTCTCGTTCTTCGTGCACCCGGCAAGAGTGACGACGAGCAGCACCACTCCGGCGACCGCGCGCTTCCTCCGGTCAGCTCGCATTGGGCTGCGGGCCGTTCTCGACGCGGTTGTTGTTGTTGCCGCACTGTGACGAGCCGCTGCAGTTGTTCGTCGTGTTGTCGCCGGGCGAGTTCGTCATCAGCGTGGCAATGAGACCGATGCCGGCCGCGATGAGCGGCACCACGATCATGATCCACTGGTTCCTGGAGAGACGTCTGGCCACCGACCCTGCCCTTCCCTACTAGTGACGCAAAGAGTATCCCTCAACTCCCCTATCGCTTTAACCCACTTGAGGCCGCTCGTTGACGACAGCACGTCCGTTCGCCAGACGACGGGATCCAGCCCCGCTGAGCAGGCCCAGGTGAGCCAATACAGCGAGGAACAGGCCGGTTCCCGGGATCGGCTACCGCACCGTCGCCGTACTCGCCCCGGCGCCCCTTCGCGGGCCTGTGCCCATGAACCGACGAGACCGGACGAACCGCTCATGACACCAGCACGTCGGCCGAGATCTCGACAGCGTCAGGCACTAACTGATCGTTTCAGAATGAGTTGGGCTGCGGGTCTTGTGTCCGACGATCTTGGTCGGCAGGGTGTCCGGATGCGTGCTGATCTTGTTCCTGACGACCTGTGGGAGCGGGTGGCTCCGCTGCTGCCGCCCGCTCCCGAACGGCGCCGCCGGTATCCCGGACGGCTGCGCGTTCCCGACCGTGTGGCGCTCGCCGGAATCCTGTTCGTGCTGCGGACCGATGTCGCGTGGCGCGATGTCCCGGCCGAGACGGTGGGCTGCTCCGGGGTGACGGCCTGGCGCCGGCTGCGAGACTGGACCGAGGTCGACGTCTGGCCACGCCTTCACGCCGTTCTGCTGGCCGAACTCCGCCGCGCGGACTCGTTGGACCTGGACGACTGCTCCGTGGACGGATCTCATGTCCGGGCCCTCAAAGACATCTCAGGGAGATAAGAAGTCAAGTTGGTGGATGCAGCCGAGTTACCGGGGTCAGCCTGCTGCGCCATGGCGGCGTCCACTTGCGCGATCGACGAGGGTGAACACGGTCAGGGCAACCGTCGACGCGGCCCCCGTGGCCAGGGCATCCGCCACGTACCGGCCCAGGCCCGGCCGCAGAATGTCCACGAGCCCGAACAGCACGACAAACCCCGCGAGGCACGCCGCACCAGCGGCACGCCAGCAGCGGTGATGCGCAAAGAACCACTGGGCCAGGCCCATGCCGATCAGGGGTGCAGGGGACAGCTGCGGCTCGTCGAGGGCGGCGAGCACTCCGTATCCCAGTCCGCTGATCGTCCAGCAGGCGGCGCTCACGAGTGCCGCCTCGCTCCAGGACACGGGCCGCTTCACTTGTGCCGTCCGTGCCGTCCGCTGACGGCACCACCGACCCGACGGCGCGCTTGCCACTGGGACACGCCTGCCGCGGTCACCGAGAAGATCAGGAGCGGTCCGGCAGCCCAATAGAGCACGGCCATCGGCCAGGCCGGCTCCTTGCCGGCCAGCATGGTCGTCATCTTGGCAGCCATAGCGATGCCCAGCAGCACATAGGCGAGGCCCCAGGTGCGGGCCACCCATACGGGGCCCCCGATCAGCTGCGGCGGCCGGTGCGGACGGAGCACGGCCCGCCCGCCCCACCACGTACAGCCCAGGGCCACGACCGTCATGAACACTCCCCCAGCCGTGTCCAACGCATCGGTCTGGATGCCGAGCATTCGCGCCACACTCTTCTCACGTCATGCGGCTCCCAATGCCAAGGCCGCCCCTGGTCGGCATCATGGCAGTCCGGGCACGGCATCTCAGCTGCAGGGCACGGCAGATGGCTGGAGCGGCTGCCTTCCGGAATCCGGCAATGTGGGAGGCCCTGACTACAGTCACGCAGGCGCTTGGCGGAGCGATGCGAAGGCGTGTTGTTCGTCGAAGAACTGCCGGGTTTTGAGGCAGTGGTGGAGCTGGCCGAGGAAGCGGTTCAGCAAGTGCCGTTGTGCGGCGGCATGCCAGTCACCATGCTCGCGTCGGCGCCGGTAGTGCGCGTTGGCTCCGGGTGAGGCGGTGAGGGCGGCGAAGGCCCAGAGGAAGCCGGCGTTGATGAGGCGGTTATTCTTGACGAACCGGCGGCCGACGAACCGTTTCTTGCCGGAGGCCCGGGTGACGGGCGCGGATCCGGCGTACGACTTCAGCGCCCGGGCATCGGCGAACCGTGCCCGGTCGTCGCCCAGCTCGGCGAGCACGCGGGCCCCGAGTATGGGCCCAAGGCCCGGGAAGCTGAGCAGGATCTCACTGTCGGCGTGCTGGTGAAAGGCTGCTGTGGCCGCCTCCGCGAGGTCGTCCGCGGCCTGGCAGGTGGCGTCCAGCTGCTTGAGCAGGGCCAGGAGCTGGTGGCCGAAGGCGTCCTCGACACCGGGGAGCTGGTGGGCGTACTCGGCGCGGAAGACATCCCGCAGCCGCTCGGCTTCCGCGTCGCAGCCGCGGAAGCGGCCACTGCGTTTGAGGGCGGCCCGCAGCTGGGCGAGGGTGAGCTTCGCGGCCTTGGCCGGAGTCGGCGCCAGAGTGAGGATGACGCGGGCGTCAGCCCTGGTCAGACCGCCATGCTTGCCCTGGAAGGCCAGCAGAGCAGCGGGGTAGTACTCGCGTAGGAGCGACCGGACCTGGTTGGCGACCTGCTGCCGGGTCCAGACGGCATTCTGCTGTGCTCGGGCCAGGACGGTGATGGCCTGGGCGAGTTCGGAGTCGGCTGGCAGGGGTCGGTGGGCGTGCATGTCGGTGCGCAGGATGTTCGCCAGGACCAGGGCGTCGCCCGGGTCGGACTTCTTGCGGCTGACGCCGTGGCGGTCGCGGTAGCGGGCGGCGGCGAGCGGGTTGATCGCGAAGACCCGGCGGCTGCCGGTGCGCAGGCTCGCGACCAGGAGACCGTGGCTGGTCTCGATGGCCACCGGTATCGGATCGTCCGGGCTGTCACCGTGCTCGGCAAGGAGGTCCAGAAGCTGGTGGTAGCCGACCGCGTCGTCGATGATACGGGCCTTGGCGAGCAGGGGGCCGGCTTCGTCGACGAGGGCGACGTCGTGGTGTCGCTCTGCCCAGTCGATGCCGCAGAACACGGTCAAGCTGTCCTCCCGAATCCGTCCGTTTATGCAGGTCACGAGCACATGCGGGTCACGCGGCGTCCTAATCCAAGGACTCGTTGGTCCGCCATCTCAGTAGCCGTTCGCGACACCAGCGCACTCCAGGGGCCCGATCTTCTGCAGAGCTCACAGGCTCGCGGATGAACAAGAGGTCGACCCTGAAGCGGGCTCGCGCCGTGACGATCAACGTCCGACCGGGCCCTGTGAGTTTCGCGGTGACCACGGAGGCGCCGGGCTGCACCGCTCTTGACAGAGGCCTCAAGGGCCGGGAGAAACGGAGGCATCAGCCCGGCGCCCGCGTCATCACCGCGGACCCTGCAACGGACAGCGATGCCGCTCTTTGAGGAGGCCTGGACGGCCAGGGGGGATCCAGGCATTCGCTGTCCCGTGCGAGCAGCTACCCCGGGGCGTTGTTATGGTCCTGGGCCGTCTGCTTACGCACTGGATTAGGAGAAACGTCGCGGTAGCAGAGCCGGACAAGGGGGTGTAGCAGAGCTGGACAAGGGGTCGTGCGCCTCCGGCCGCACCTGATGGAGGGGATGGTCGGTGGTGGGCGCACCGGTGCGGTGCGGGACGTCGGGTGCGGCGCACCGGAGCGCGCGAGTGCCGGACATCGCCGGACGGTGCGGCGCACCGGGTGCGGTGGCGCACCGGAGTGGTGCGCACCACGGTGGAGTCCGTCGTCGTCCGGCGCACCGGAGTGGGCTCCACTCGGTGGAGCCCATCGGGTGGAGCCCACTGAGTGGAGCCCACTGAGTGAGCCTCCGCCAACTTGAAGTCTCAGGTCAAAGGGCTGGTGTGGCCGATCCTCAGGGCGCTCATGCTGGTCGTGGGCGGGAGCCCACGGCGAAGATCATCCGTCAGCGGTTGTGTCTTCGAGGTTCGTCAGAACAAGCAGGGCTCGCAGGAGCTGGGTGGCGCGGGCGGGGTCGGTGCGGAGCTTGGTGAGGATCCGCCAGTTCTTGAGGTGGGCGACGCCGTGCTCGACCGGTGCACGTCCGAGGGCGAGGACACGGTTGGCTTCCTTCTCGCCTGGGGTGAGCTTGTGGGTGCGGCTGGCGGTGTAGCCGGTGACGATCACGGGGTCGAGGATGTCGTTGTCCAGGCCGCGGAAGCCGAGGTCGGCCAGCGCCCCGAGGCCGGCGGCGCGCAGGTGGGTGAGGATGCGGTCGTGGCGGGCGGCGGTGTTGTCGTGGGTGCGGCCAGGCCGCGCGGCGGATATCCAGATCAGGCGACCGTTCTCGTCGGTCAGGGCGAGGAAGTGCAGGCCATGAGTTCGGTGCTTGCCGGAGTAGTTCCGTCGGTCGGTCTTGCCTGTACGGCGCTGGGTGCGGATGAGAGTGCCGTCGATCAGGACCACCTCCGCGCCCTGCTTGACGACCTTCTTCAGGACGCGGTCCAGGCGCGGGGCCTGGGCGGCGAGCAGTCCGATCAGCTCGTCGCGCCAGCGGCGGACCGTGGACTCGGACACGTCGTTGCCGCCGGCCATGTCGGCCAAGCGCTGGTCGTGACGCAGGACGGCCAGGACGATCACCGCGATCTTCCCGGGCGGCAGGATGCGCCAGCGTGACCGTATCGTCTTCAGATGACGCCGTAGCAGGTCGGCCAGGTGGTTGACGGTGCGCGTGGGCAGCGGCAGACGGCACTGGTAGACAAGCTGGCAGGTGTCCTCAGCGCGCTCTTTGGTATTCGTCACACAATTCCAACGGCGGCCGGGGGCACCCCGGTTACGCGCGTGCTGAGCCGCTCCGAGTGGCGGTGTTGCTGGTCACAGGCGGGTGGTGAACCGGCCGTCGGGCAGCTTCCGCAGCCAGCCGCGGTCGACGAGTCTGACCAGCTTGCCGCGTAGCGGTTCCAGCTTGGACTTCACGCTGACGTCCACCCCCACCACCTCGCCGACCTCACGGGCCATGACCGGTCCGGCGGCCTGCCGCACGGCGGCGATGATGCGCTGGTAGTCCGGCGGGAGCGAATCCTCCTCCGCGCCCGGTTCGCGGTGCGGGATCAGCACTACCGCCCGGCCACCCACTTGCCCGGGCACCGGACGGGCTGAGGAACGTTCCTCGGCGAGCTGCTCGGTCATCCGTTCAAGGACCCGTTCGGCGACAGCGAGTTCGTCCCGTTCGGCCCGCACTTCCGCCAGCTGTTTGGCCAGCTGGTCTTCGAGTTCGTCCAGTTCCGCACGCCGCGCGGTGATCCGTTCCAGCAGTTCGGGATCCAGCATGCACCGGATCGTAGAGGGCCGTCGATCTTCAGCGGGGAAGAACCGGACGCTCAGCTCCCTGCTTGTGCTGCCGAGCGCTTGTTCAAGAACTGCTTCGCTACTTCGACTGCTTCCCTGCTGAGTTCCTCGAAGGAGACTCCCCAGCTCTCCTCCCAGCCGTCCAGGTTGTGTGCGCAGTGGACCAGTGGCTCCAGCTCTTCGGGGTAGCCGAGGTCCTCGGCAATGTCTGCCCAGATGAGGTGGGTGCCGGCGGCGGCATCCAGGCCCTCACGGCGCAGGCGGCGTGAGGGGCAGATGCCGCACGCGGGGTGGTCGGGGTCGGTGACGAAGGGCCCACGGTCGCAGCTTTCCACAACTCCCCCCGCAGGGTTCTTACACGTGCGCGTACAACCGTGGTGTGGATCACGTCCGTTAGCGGCGGATAAAGACGAACCGCCCAGCTTGGGCGCGTTGCTGATGGGTCGTCTACCCGCGTAGGAAAGGGGGCGGCGCGACACACCAGCAATGTCCTGCCTCCGGGGTGCGGGGGTGGGGCCAGAAGGGACGTGTCTTGTTTGGCACGTCCAAATCCAGAAGGAAAAACGTTCTTTCCCGGGTGGCTATAGGCACAGCGGCGATGCTGCTGTTAAGTGCCGGCGGGGTGGCCGAGGCCGCCGAGGCCCCGGCCGCGGCCGCGAAGCCCGACCCCAATGCGGCACCGCCCAAGGTGCACGGGCCGGAGAAGTCGACGCGGGCCGCCACGGCGGGCGCGCGTCCTGCCTCGGGCAAGACTCCCAAGGCTGCGCCGCTGTCGCGGAACGCGGCGCCTGGCGGGTTCCAGCGGGTGACCTCGCAAAAGGTACAGCTCACGAACACGGTGACCGACCCCGACGGGGATCAGGTCAACCTCACGTTCGAGGTGTGGACGGCGGATGCTGCCGGGAAGCCGGTCACCAAGGTCAAGCTGAACGACTCCACGTATGGGGTCATCGTCTCCCCGTATGTGGCATCGGGGGGCACCGCGAAGGTTGATGTTCCGGCGGGCAAGCTGGCGCTGAACACGAACTACGTGTTCCGCACCAACGCCTACGACGGCTCGCTGTACGAGACGGTGTGGTCTCCGTGGGCAAAGTTCCGTGTGGAGCTGCCCGTGGATCTCACCCTGCCGACACCGAACTATGCGAGCCCGAACCCGAACCACTTCGACGCGCAGCAGCCGCACTACTACCAGACGAAGCCTCTCGGCCAGCCGGGTACGCCGCTGTCGGCGCGGGCCACGGCCGCGGCGAAGGATGCGGTGGAGCAGTGCAGTGAGCCGGATGAGACCGGCCGTCAGGTGTGCTTCGGGAAGTCGACCCCCGCGCCCAAGGGCAAGGCGCCCCACGCGTCCGCGAAGGCGGGTGTGGCTGCGGCGACGGCCGGGGTGGAGTGGTGCAACACCGACTTTGAATCGATCCTCGCGACGCGGTTCATTGAGTGCGATGTGCGGTCGGTGCCGGTGATCATCAGCATGGACGGTGTGCCGCAGGCTGTGGCGAAGTTCATGTTCCTGCGGATGATCGAGCTTGACGGACAGAACACGTTCACCGAGCACCTGACGATCGAGCCCGCGCAGCAGATCCCGCCCGCGTTCCGTGAGATCAACTTTGTGGGCTGGAACCACCTGTGTGAGAACTTCTGTACTCCGCAGGAGCAGCCGGTGACGGCGTGGAAGGGTAAGCCGTGGTGGGTGCCGGGTGAGATGCACTCGGCGACGCTGACGACGCCGTACACGTGGGATACGTCGCTGGCCGGTACGGACTACCGGTTCAAGCCGGACATTCAGATCGACGCGAACATTCTCCCCGCCGATGGGAAGATCCGCCCGTTTAAGACCGGCTACCAGTGGTCGCTCGACTACGACGGCGGCACCGAGGATCTCGACCGTATCCGCTGCGACACCCCTGCCGCAGATGCTCCGGCCGGGTCCGTTCCGGGCTGCGTGTTCGTGAATGTCGCTCCGACGTACACGTTCAACGCGAAGGCGTTCCCGCAGGCCGCCGCGCACGCGTGGCTGATCCAGAAGGCCACGCCGAAGCACCCGGGTTCGATGACGGATCAAAAGCCGCTGTACTACATGGGCGACGAGGCGCAGAACAACCGTTCCCGTGGGCGGATCTGCCCCACCGGGTGGGCCGCGAACAACGGTGACGCCTCCGCCCCGGTCGACGCGGGCGACACCCTGAACTGTGACGAGTTCGCGTTTGCCTCGTCGTACAACAGCGGCGGCATGTCGTCCACCGAGGGCGGCATCAACCCGGCGATCCCGCCAGGGAAGACCACCCCCAGCGGGGATGCGTGCATTTCGATGTATGCGAAGAAGCACGGCAGCATGATCCACCTGTTCTCGCAGAACGGGGCTGACCCCACGTTCAACGAGGTGTGTGGCCGGGCGGCGATCTCGGGCATGCACAACCAGGAATCCATGGGCGGCCACTTCGCGAACTTCATGAAGCAGATGCGCATCAAGGACAAGGATGCGTACTGGCTGGATACGCGGATCGATGACAGCGGCACCTGCACGTACGGTGTCGGCGGCGGTCAGCCGGTGATCTGCCAGCTCGCTGCGCAGTAACACCCGGCACAACAGCGAGCGGCCCCCACCCGGGGTTCTGGGTGGGGGCCGCTTCTGTGTGCGCGGGGTCAGGGCATCAGGAGGTGGACGGCGGGGAGGTCACCGGCCATCACGGCGGCCTGGTCAATGACGACGTCGGTGTACTTGCCGACGGCGGTGAACACCAGCTCCGGCAGGCGCGGCCCGTGCTCCTCGTGGTAGGCCACCACCTCGGCCTCACTGGCATCGGGAATCGAGGGGAACACGGCGCCCTCGGCGGTCAGCGCCAGGTCGAGGAAGCCGCCCCGGCCGGTGGCGGTGCCGAACTCGGCCCGGTAGGCGCGCCCGTCACCGGGGGCGTGGATGAGCGCGGCGGGCGGGCTGTACCGGTTGACGGTCAGGCACAGGATCTCTTCATCCGGGCAGGGGGTCATGGACTTGACCTTGCCTTGGTAGCCGCCTGCCCAGGTGGCCATGTGGTCGTTCTCCAGCACGTACGTCCAATCCCCGCAAGTGCCGTACATGGCGTAGCTGAACTGTGCGGTGGGCGGCGCGTCGGGGAGGGGCCGGGTGCGCAGCTCGGACAGGGGAACGCGCTCGCTCAGCTCGTCGAGGTCAGCGCCGAGGTTGATGAGGAACTCGTCCTGATCGACACCTCGGGCGAGGGTGAGGGAGATCCCGGCGTACATGCCACGGGTACCGGGCGGGATGGGGGTGGTCTGCTGTGCGCCTATCCACGCGATGCCGTCGCTCATGGCGGTCACACTATCGGGCCGGTCTGACAGGGGCAGGGCAGGGAGCAGAGTGCCGGCGTCGCCCACCTCAAGAACTGGCGGATCCTCACCAAGCTCCGCACCGACCCCGCCCGCGCCACCCAGCTCCTGCGAGCCCTGCTTGTTCTGACGAACCTCGAAGACACAACCGCTGACGGATGATCTTCGCCGTGGGCTCCCGCCCACGACCAGCATGAGCGCCCTGAGGATCGGCCACACCAGCCCTTTGACCTGCGACTTCAAGTTGGCGGAGGCTCCGTACACGACATGCACAGCTCCCGCCTCGGCGGCGGTGCCGATGGCTTCGTAGGGGGCACCGACCACCAGGTCGCTGCAGCCGTCAAGATTCGCGTCGTAGACGGCCAGCGAGTACCCGTATTGATCACCCGCCTCGGGGCCGCCCGGCACGCCGGCCGTGTTCTGCGTCAGTTCCAGGGTGCCCTTTCCGCCGCCGTAGACGACGTGGACCGCACCCGCTTCCTTCACCCCGCCGACCGTCGCCTCGGGATCGGCGATCGCAGTGTCCCGGATGCCGTCACCGTTGAAGTCCGACTCCGTGCCCGACGGGCATGCGACCGCGGCCACCGCGGGTTTTTCCCCCGCCGACCCCCCACACCAGCAGCCCACCCGCCAAAACGGCGGCTGCACTGCGGCGCCACATCTTCCCCACCCTGAACCTTCACTCTCCGCGCATAAACGCAACCTAAGCGTTCAGGGATCTTCACTCAGTGGAAGATCCCAAGCAACGTTTTTCATTTTCATCACAAAGTGACTCGCGTCACAGGCGCTTCAAGGTGTGCCGTAAACGGTAAGGATTCGGTACACAGCGCACTGACGGTGAAGGACGAACGACGGTGGGCTTGTCCGGCTCACGCCGTGGGCTTCTCACCAACCGTGAGCAGCGGCTTCCCGCCATGCACAGATCTGCAGCGTCCGTCTTGCGCGGGGCCGGCCACCTCGATCAGCCGGTTGATGCGCGCCTTGTACAAGTAGGGCACAACATCGTCGTCGGGCTCTGGCACAACTTCTGTAATGCGGCCACTCTGGGTAACAGCCAGACCCCTTCAAGCCGTACGCGAAGTCGCCCGAAAAAGGTCCACGGGCAGGACGGTTGGCCTGACAGTTTCGAGGCCGTGGAAGAAGCCGTGCTCCGGCTGAAGGAGCTGTTGTTCCCGTCGATCACGGACGTCGCTGTCTTCGGTAGACGTGAGCATCGAGACAGTGCGCGTTGATACGCAATGCATCGCGGACGGTGCCGTGTGCCCGGTCTGCAGAGTCTGGCCGAACCGGGGTCATGGTTCCTGCCTGCGGTTTCCCGCTGATGTGCCGAGCGGTGGCCGAAGCGTTGTTCTCCCGCTGAGGGCCCGTCGGTTCGTCTGTGGGAACTCGGGGTGTGCGCGCCGTACCTTTGTCGAGCAGATACCCGGTCTGACACGCCGGCACGGTCAGCGGACCGAGCGGTTGCGCTCCACCCTGGCCGCGGTCGGTCCGGCCCTCGCGGGCCGGGCCGGGGCCCGCATCGCCCGCGTTCTCGGGGGCCCGTCAGCCGCAGCACGGTGCTCCGGCTGGTCGACGTACTCCCCGATCCCGAGGTCCCCGCGCCGCGGGTGGTCGGCGTCGACCAGTACGCCACCCGCAAGGACCGCCACTACAGCACCGTCCTCGTCGACATCGAGAGCCGCCGCCCCGTCGACCTGCTGCCGGACCGGGAGGCATCCAGCCTGGCGGCCGGACGACCACCCAGCTCGATCGCGATCGACCACAGCCAGTCGGTCAGCCCGGTACTGGAGCGGTGGTACCGCTCGGACAGGCCCGGCGGCACCTGCTCGACGAACGTCGCGCGGGAACAGCTCTTCCGGTCGCAGAAGTACCGACGCACCCGCAGCCGGACTACGACCCGGCGAAAGCCCAATGGCCGCTCGTGCAAAGTGCGTTGGTACGTGCCGTGCACGCGTCTCGCCTGCTTCCGGCAGTCCGTGCACCGGGATGGCGTTCCACCGAGTGGTGTAGGGGATCTCCGCGGCTGAGTGCGCGGGTTCTGCTCCCTCGGGTGCACCGTCTGCCGGTGTCTGCTCCCTGCTCGACTGGCAGGCCACCGTGCAATGGTCCGGAGTGAACGGGCAGTTCGACCCCAGGGGGTGCACGGTGGCCTTGTCCCAGCATGACCTGCTTCGCCTGCTTGAGTCACTACGTTCGGCCGATGGTCTTGAACTTGTCCGTGAGGTCGCCGAGCGGCTGCTGCAGGAACTGATTGAGGCTGAGGCCACCACCAAAATCGGCGCCGAGTGGGGCGAACACACCGACACCCGCACCACCTGGCGCAACGGGCACCGCGAGAAGACGGTGACCACACAGGCCGGCGACCTGGAACCCGCCATCCCGAAACTACGGGCCGGGAGCTTCTTCCCCAGCCTGCTGGAACGCCGGCGACGCATCGACCAGGCCCTCTACGCGGTCATCATGGAGGCGTACGTCCACGGCGTGTCCACCCGCTCGGTCGACGACCTGGTCAAGCCCTCGGCCCGGACACCGGGATATCCAAGAGTGAGGTCTGCCGGATATGCGCTGAGCTGGACGAACAGCTCGATGCCTTTCGCACCCGGCCGTTGGACCACATCCGGTTCCCCTGCCTGTTCCTCGACGCCACCTGTATCAAGGCCCGGGTCGACCACCGGATCGTCTCGCAGGCGGTCGTCATCGCCACCGGCGTCACCCAGGACGGTGGCCGCGAGGTCGTCGGTGTCATGGTCGGTGACAGCGAGACCGAAGTCTTCTGGGCCCAGTTCCTGCGTCACCTGCGAGAACGCGGTCTGAGCGGCGTCCGTCTGGTCATCTCCGACAGCCACAGCGGTCTGGTCAAAGCGATCCGCAAGGTCATGCTCGGCGCCGCCTGGCAGCGCTGCCGGGTCCACTGAAGCCGTAAAGGATCAACTTGTCGGTGTGTCGGTTTCTTCATGCGCCGCGGCGAGGAGTTCGGTGGCGGTGCGGTAGCGGATGGTGGCCGGAGGTGGGAGAAGTCCGTCTTCGGCCAGCAGGGGGCGGATCTCGCGAACGACGTTCCCGATCGAGGACCTGCTCACGTCCCCCAGCGCGTCGGCGAGGATGTCCAGGGTGCACAGTTTCCGCAGGTAGAGGATGGCGACGACGATGCGTTCTCTGTCGCCGAGCTTCTGCGGGAAGACGCCGCCGCGGCTGCCCGGCTGGCGATCGGCACCCCGGCGCTGGTAGGAGGCACGTTCGGCCTGGGCAACCTGGCGTGGGGCGAGGCGGCGAGCGAGCGCATCCAGCTCCGTGCGGGACATGCCGGTAAGCCGCGGATGGGACAGGTTTTCCATGATCCGGGTGCGCGGCGGGGTCTTGTCGGTGTCGAGGAAGGCCATCAGCGTGTGCGCCGTGGTGAATCGGCTGGGGGCGTAACCGGGCTGGTGGCCGTGGTCCTCCAGGACCCGGCGGGTCTCGGCGATGAGGTGGCCGATGCAGGTGGGGGTCACCTCCAGCATGTCGCCCAGCAGCTTCATCGAGCAGACCTGGCGCTGGTAGAGGAGGGTGAGCATCACCCGGGTGGCGTCGTCGAACAGCGGCTTGGCCCGCTGATTTCCGGTTGCGCGCCGGGCGCGTCCGCCGCGCTGCTCGCTGTAGCGTTCTTGGGCCCGGGCGGCCTGTAGTGGGGCCAACTCGGCGCATAAGTCAGCGAGTTCCGTGCCACTCAGCCCGGTCAGGCGTGGGTCCGCGAGACGGGTGACAAGCTCGCGGCGGCGGTCGGCGACGCCGTGTGCCTCGCCAGCGGGCGACACCTGTGGCGCGGAGGGTTCGGGCAGCAGGGCGTAGTTCCACTGGCCGTGAACCTCATGCCGGACCAGCGGCAGCGCGGCGAAGCGGTCCTTGCTGATCGCGATGCCGGTGGGGTAGTCACCGGGATCCAGGTGGGCCTCGACGCGCAGACCAGCCCGGGTGCGGGTGGCGGCGATTGTCTCGATGACGACGTCGTGGCTGGTCAGCGGCCTGCCACGCCAGTTGTGGGTGATGCGTGAGAACAGTCGGTGCTCGATTTTGTTCCACTTACTTGTGCCCGGAGGAAAGTGACACACCGTGATCGTCAGGCCCGTTTCGGCGGCCAGGGCGGCCAGTTCGCTCTTCCAGACTCGGTAGCGGTAGCCGTTGGAGCCGCCCGCGTCCGAGGTGATCAGCAGTCGTGACGCCTTCGAGTAGTCGAGGCTGCCGCGACAGCGCCACCAGCGGCGGATGGACTCGACCGCGAAGACCGACGTGTCGTGATCAACACCGACGTTGACCCAGCCGGTGTTGCGGGCGATGTCGTAGATCCCGTACGGGATCGCCTGCTGCACGTCCGGGCCGCTGAAGAAGAAGTGATGGTCCTCCACCTCGACCGGATCGCCCCTGGGGCGCCACTCGCGGCCGGCCATGGGCAGCCGTCCGATTTGCTCTCGCTTCTTCGTGTCCACGCTGATCACCGGCTCGCCGTCGGCCTGGTGCTGCTTGACCTGCTCGTTGATGTAGCGGAACTGGGCATCCCGGTCGGGGTGCTGGGCACCCTCGAGGGTCTTGACGTTCGCCTGCAGGCTGAAGCCCTCTTGCTTGAGCAGCCGGCCCACCGTCGGCGCGGACACCGGGTGCCCCTGCCGGGTCAGCTCCTCGGCCAGGTTGCGCAGCGACTTCGTCGTCCACCGCAGCGGAGACTGAGGATCTCCCCGCTCGTCCGGCTCGACCAGGCCCAACAAGGCTTGGAGCAGGGCAGGATCCTTGGCTTCAGCCCGTTTGCGGCCTCCGCCTGGTGCACGCACCCGGCCGTCCGGGAGCGGCCCGGCCCCCGCTTCCAGCTCTGATACTCCACGACGCACGGTCGTCTCGCTGACCTGCGCGATCCGCGCTACCGCCCGTACGCCGCCGTGCCCGAGCAACCGGGCCTCGGTAGCCAGGGCCAGCCGCCGCTGCCGCTCGTTTAAGTGGGGCAACAACACCGAGAATCTGCAGTGGAGTTGGGAACAGATCTCCTCCGGAACCGCCATACCCTGACAACGAGCCTGTCCCTGTAAAGCAGCACCTTGATTCTTTACGGCTTCACTTCGTGCGCAACGTCTTCGCCGTGATCCCGAAGGGATCGGCGGAGATGGTCGCGGCAACGATCCGTACGGTCTTCGCCCAGCCCGCCGCGGATACGGTCCGCACCCAGCTCGACACCGTCGCAGACATGCTCGGCCGACAGTTCCCGAAGGTCAGAGAGATGCTGCTGGAGGCCAAGGAAGATCTGACCGCGTTCGCGGACTTCCCCCATCAGCACGGGAAGAAGATCCAGTCCACGAACCCGCTGGAGCGGCTGAACCGGGAGATCAAACGCCGCACCGACGTCGTCCAGGTCTTCCCCAACCCACCCGCCGTCCTCCGCCTCGCGACCGCGGTCCTCGCCGAACTCCACGACGCATGGATCGCCTTCCCCCCGCCGCTACCTCTCCAACGAAAGCATGGACGCCCTCTACACCGACACCCCGACCGTCCTGCCCGCCGCATCAGACGGCTGATCGCCTACACCACCAGAAGGGACGTGACCCCCGCGGGGCCCACCTCACCGCATAAGAACTCTCGCACCTGAGACAGCAACACCCGCCATGAGACAAAGCCCCACGACAGCGATCCCGCCTCTCAATCTCTCACCTCATGACAGCGACACTCTCACCCACACACGACCACTGACCAGCCCCGCAACACCCCGCCCAGAGCGCCGCCCACCGTCTCTCACCACCACCGACACCAAACCAAGAGAACGCACCGGGGCGCCTGGACAGCCCCGGCGCAGGCGGCAGGCAGACTGCTGTCATGCATCGCCGACAGATCAGTTCCCTCGCCCACACCCTGCACCCCATCGCCGCGCCGCTGAGCGACGCGTCCGTTCGGACGCTGCTCGACCGGGCCATCCCTCACGGCGCCGCCCGTCTCCTCGATCTCGGCTGCGGATCGGGCACCTGGCTGCTGCGCGCGCAGGCCGGCCGCCCGGGCCTGCGGGCCGACGGCGTCGACAACGACGCCGACGCCATCGCCGCAGCCCGGGCCTCGGCCGACGAGGCCGGAATCGGCGACCGGATCGCCTTCCACGCGCAAGACGCCGCCGAGTTCCGCTCACCCCACGGCTACGACCTCGTCCTGAGCATCGGTGCCAGCCATGCCTTCGGCGGCCTGCTCCCCACCTTGAAGGCAGCCGAAAGCCACCTCGTGCCGGGCGGCACAGTGCTCGTCGGCGACGGCTTCTGGGAGCGCGAACCGGACCGCCGCACCCTCGACTGCGGTTTCACCGCGGACGAGTACGACGACCTCGCCACGACCGTCGACCGGGTGGTGTCCGAGGGCTGGGTGCCCCTCTACGGACATGTGAGCACCTTGCAGGAGTGGGACGACTACGAGTGGTCCTGGACCGGTTCCCTGTCCCGGTGGGCCCTGGACCACCCTGATCACCCGGACCGCGTCCAGGCCCTCGATGCCGCGGCCGAGCACCGCGCCGCCTGGCTCCACGGCTACCGTGGCACCCTCGGCTTCGTCACTCTGCTCCTGGGCAGGGAGCCCCGGCCCTGACGGCCTGCCATCGCTCCCCTCGACCGGTGCACCGCGCCTGCCACGTCCGCGTCACCCGCCGGACACCGCCCCCGGGACCGTTCTCACCCTCGCCGTCCAGACGGTGGAGATGCCTCAGCACGGCGTGCGGAACCGACATGCCGACGACGGACGCGGCCGCGTCACTCGTACCCTCGGCTCCCGCCGGGAGCACCAGAGCGGCCCGTAGCGCGTCGGCGAGTGCGACGGCCGCCGTCACAGTGCCCAGGAACCGGATGCCGCCGCCCGAGTCGTACGTCACGCTCGACACCACCGGCATGTGGCCGGTGTCGAGAAACAGCCGCACCACCCCCGGATCGGCCTGCACGTCCGTTCCGTCCCCCACCACCAGGGTGCGGGTGTCCTCCCCCGTGATGCCGACCGCCGGCACGGTGTGGTCGCCCAGGCTGCCGACCAACCGGCGCTGCACGTACCCCGCGACGTAGCGGCGCAGCGCGACCGGGTCGTCGGGCGGGCTCACCGGGGGGTGCGGTCCGTGGTCGTGCACGACCACGGAC
>NZ_JBEXTV010000094.1:0-17853 GCF_040628835.1 Streptomyces sp. NPDC006134
CCACCCCCCAGGTCATCCGTTCGACAGGGGGCAACAGTCATGCCGGGCCCGGAGGCCAGCGGCCCTCTTGCAGGACCGCGGAAAACATAACGGGGCGCCCCCGGCCCGGTCAGCGGGGCGGGTCAGTGCGGAGCCGGTGCGGTCAGGTGCAGGAGCGCCCGGGCGGCCAGGCGGTAGCCGAAGGATCCCAGGCCGACCACGACGCCGCTCGCCAGCGGGGCGATCACCGACTCGTGCCGGAACTGTTCGCGGGCCCATACGTTGCTCAGGTGCACCTCGATCCACGGCGGCGCGTAACTGGCGAGCGCGTCGCGCAGGCTCCAGCCGGCGATCATCAGGGCACCGGGATTGACGACGGCGCCGACGGTGGTGTCGCTGTGCCGGTGCAGGGCGCCGACGAGATCCCCTTCCGAGTCGTGCTGGACGGACAGCACCTCCCAGCCCCGGACGCTCACCTCCTCGGCGACGGCCGCCTCGATGTCGGCCAGCGTGTCGGTGCCGTAGATCTCGGGTTCCCGCCGACCGAGAATGCCCAGATTGGGACCGTTCAAGAGAAGCACGACACTCAAGGGGGCCACCTCGGTAAATCTCGGTAAATTCACATTCCCCGCGAACTCCGGACGGCTTCCATGCTGTCGCCCCCCTGCGCGGTGCGCCACTCTCAGAGCTGATAGTCGAAGCGGCCCGCGGACCCGCGCCGCCGCACGCTTCCGGCCGGGCCGCTCAAGGGCCGCTCGTGCCCCGGTCGAGGCCCCCCACACGCCGCATCGGCCCGCGCCGTCGCCGCCGTACCCCCGCCCTACCCTGGTCCGCGCACGGACTCCCCGCCCGGACGGCACGGATTCCCATGACAGGAGATGTGATGCTCGATTCTCCGTATCGCTTGCGGCTGCCCCCCGTTCTCTCCGTCCTGCGTGTCTGCCGGAACAGCTCCTGCGAAAGCGCTCGTCTGTCGGAGTCCTCTTCTTCCGCCTGGTCCCGCGGTGATCTCGAAGAAGGAATTCGCCTGGCGGAGGCCGCCGGCCGGACGGAACCCGAATGCAGCGGGAATTGCGGGGAGCCGGCAAAGATATGGCACGCCGCATTGCTGGTGCGGACCCGCGATCTCTCCCGCGCGGCGCGGGTGCTCGCCGACGTGGACGAGCCGCCGGCGGCCGCGGGCCGTGCCGCCGGCGGCCTCGTGGCGGCCTCGCTGCTCTGTGCGGCGGACCTCGCGTTCGCCCGGGGGGATGTCGCCGCCGCCGTCGGTCTCGCGGGCAGGAGCGTCGACCAGGCGCGGCGCACCGGCCTCCACCGCCTGCTGCCCGGCGCGCACACCGTGCTGGCGCTGAGCGCCCTCCGGCAGGGCGACATGAGCGTGGGCATGGAGTTCGCCAACCAGCTCCGGGACAGCGCCCTGCTCGGCCAGACCGCCCACGGGCCGAGCCAGTGTGCCTGGGCCGCGGCCCAGCTCCTCGAGGTGCAGGGCGGGACGGCGAGCGCGGCCCAGCTCGTCGTGGGCATCGTCACGGACGACCGGCTCCTCCTGGAGCTGCTGGCGGCACAGCCCGCCGCTGCCGCCTGGCTCGTCAGGGCCACGCGGAAGCTGGGCGACGAGGCGCTCGCCCGGCGGGTGGCCGCGCAGGCCTCCGCGCTCGCGGCGCGCAACCGCGGGCTGCGTTCCGTGGCGGCGGCGGCGACGCACGCCGCCGGCCTCCTGGAACGGAATCCGGAGAGGGTCGCCGCCGCGGCCGCCGCGCACCCGGACCCGTGGGCCGCCGCCTCCGCCCGGGAGGACGCCGGAAAGCTCTTCGCCGTACGGCTGGCGGAGCGCGAGCGGGCGGTCGAGGCCCTCGAGTCGGCGGCGGACGGCTACGCGGGTGCCGCGGCTCCGCGCGATGCCCGCCGGGTGGTGAGCCGGCTGCGCTCGCTCGGAGTGCGGCGGGGCCGCTATCCGCAGTACGCCGGCCGGGACGGCGTGCACACGAGCGCGCTCACCCATACGGAGGCTGCCGTGGCCGAGCTGGTCAGCCAGGGGTTCACCAACTCCCAGGTCGGAGAGCGCCTGTTCATCTCCGGTCACACCGTGGCCTTCCACCTGAAGAAGATCTTCCGGAAGATGAACGTGGCCTCGCGCGTGGAACTGACGCGGGCCTGGAGCCAGGTGCCGGGCGCGGCCGCCGGGGGCGCCGGGGCCCGCTGAGAGGTCCGGGATCCCGCGGACGCCGCCGCTCGCCGGACGGACAGCGCCCGGGAGTCCCGCCGGACCGGTTCGCGGATCACAGGATCCGGCGCGGCACACCCGGCGGGCCCTGGCGCCTGCGCCACTCGCGGGGATAGCCCACGGACACCTCCTCGAAGCGGACGCCCTCGTGGTAGGTGGTCCGCGGGATGTGGAGATGGCCGTACACCATGGCGGCCACGCGGAATCTGCGGTGCCAGTCGGCGGTCAGCCGGGTGCCGCACCACATGGCGAACTCCGGGTACCACAGCACCTCCGTCGGGTGCCGGTGGAGCGGGTAGTGGTTGACGAGGACGACCGGCAGGTCGCCGGGGAGCTGCGCGAGCCTGCGCCCGGTTGCGGCGACCCGGGCCCGGCACCAGGCCTCGCGGCTCGGATAGGGGTCGGGATGCAGCAGGTTCTCGTCGCCGCACAGGACGCCCGTGCTGTGCGCGTAGGCCAGCCCCTCGCCCTTGGTGGCGCACCCGGCGGGCAGGAACGAGTAGTCGTACAGCAGGAACAGCGGCGCCACGGCCACCGGGCCGTCCGGCCCCTCCCAGACCGGGTAGGGGTCCTCGGGGGTGGTGACGCCCAGTTCCCGGCAGAGCTCGACCAGGTGCTCGTAGCGGCCGACGCCGCGCAGGGTGACCGTGTCGCTCGGGTGGGTCCACAGCTCGTGGTTGCCGGGGACCCAGACGATCCTGCGGAAGCGGCCGGCGAGGGTCTTCAGGCACCAGCGGATGTCGGCGACGGTCTCCGCCACGTCGCCGGCCACCAGCAGCCAGTCGTCGTCCGACTCCGGTGCCATCCGCTCCACCAGGGCGCGGTTCTCGGCGTAGCCGATGTGCAGGTCGCTGATGGCCAGCAGCCGTCCGCCGCCGGTCGCCCGGGTCACCTCTCCCGCCTCTCCGCGCTCACCCCGGCCGTCCGCGCCGTCACACCGAGGCGGGCGGCGGGGACGCCAGGTCGCGCGTGCCCGTGCCGGACAGACCCATCTCCGCCTCGGCGTGTCCGTCGATCCGGGCCATGGCCACGCGGAGGACGGGCGGTGCCATCAGCGAGGTCACGATCGCGACGAGGACGATGACGGTGTACGTCTCGGGGCCCAGGACCCCGAGTTGCAGGCCCACCATGGCCACGACGACCTCGATCACTCCGCGGGCGTTCATGCCGGCTCCGAGCGCGAGGGCCTCCCAGCGGTCCAGGCCGCTCAGCTTCGCGCCGACGTAGGCCCCCGCGAACTTGCCGAGGATCGCCACGGCGAGCACCGCGCAGGCCGTGGCCAGGACGGTGGGTCCGACCAGTGCGGACAGGTCCATCCGGAGGCCGGCCGTGGCGAAGAAGACCGGGGCGAGGAAGGCGAGGACCGTCGTCCGCAGCGGAGCCAGCCTCTCCTGGACCGGCTCGCCGCTCGTGCCGATCAGTACGCCGCACACGAACGCGCCGAAGACCGCCTCGAGGTGCATGGCCTGTGTCGCCGCCGCACCGAGCAGCACGATCAGCGTCACCACCGCGACGGTGGGCGCCGGCGACGGGGAGCGGCCCGCCGCGCGCAGCGCCGTCCTCACCAGGGGGCGGCCCACCAGTACGGCGGCCAGGACGACGCCCGCGAGGTGCAGCAGGGACGTGGCGATCGTCCCGGTGCTCAGTCCGGCCGCCGCCATCGCCGACACGACGGAGAGCAGGAACCAGCCGACGATGTCGTCGAGCACACCGGCGGCCAGGGTGAGCTGCCCGATGTCGCGGTGCAGCAGGTTCATGTCGAGGAGAGTCTTGGCGATCACCGGGATCGCGGTGACGCACAGGGCCACCCCGAGGAACAGCGAGAAGACCGTCGGGCTGGTGCCGTCCGGAACGAGCGAGGAGGGCAGCAGGAAGCCCACGCCGACACCGAGCCCCAGGGGCAGGAGCAGACCGGCGAGGCTCACCCGGGCCGCGGTGAGCCGGCGCCGCCTGACGAGGTCGAACTTCAGCTCCATGCCCGTGATGCCGACGAGCAGCACGACACCCACCTGCCCGACCGCGTCGAGCAGGTGCATCTGGCCGGCTTCCTTCGGCAGCAGCCAGTCGGCGAGAGAGGGCCAGACGTGGCTGAGGACCGAGGGCCCGACGAGGACACCGGCGAGCAGCTCACCGACGATCGCGGGCATCCCGAACCGCGCGGCCAACCGCCCCAGGGCCAGGGCCAGCAGAAGCAGCACCGCAAGCTGGAGCAGGAACACCAGCAGCGAGTGATGGGGAATGGTCGGTACGGGCGCGGAGCTCAACTCGCTCACCTCAGATCCGGACTTCGTCACGCGTGCCGGCCTCCCGGCAGGCCAGGCGGTCCGCGAGGAGTACCGTCACGCGTGCGCTCTGGTCGACGAGGAAGAAGTGGCCTCCCGGGAACACCTGGAGCTCCGTCAGCCCGGTGGTGTGCTCCTCCCAGGCCGCCGCCTCGTCGATCGAGACCCGTGGGTCGCTGTCCCCGGTGAGCACCGTCACCGGGCAGGTGAGCCGTCGGCCGGGCGCGTAGCGGTAGTTCTCGACGGCGCGGTAGTCGCTGCGGATCGCCGGCATGATCATGTCCAGTATGTCCGGGTCGGTGAGCAGCCCGGCGTTGGAGCCGCCCAGCCTGCGCACCTCGTCCAGGAGCTGCGTGTCCGATCCCAGGTGGAGCCGTTCGTCACGGTCACGGGACGGGGCCCGCCGGCCGGAGACGAAGAGCCGTACGGGCGCGGGGAGGCCGGCGTCCTGCATCCGCAGCGCGACCTCGTAGGCGAGGACGGCGCCCATGCTGTGCCCGAACAGTGCCAGGGGCCGGTCGTCGAGGTGGCGTACCGCCTCGAAGATCCGGTCGGCCAGCTCGGGGAGGCTGGTGATGTTCGGCTCCCGGCGCCGGTCCTGCCGTCCCGGGTACTGCACCGCCAGCACGTCCACCGCGGGCGTGAGCGCCCTGGACAGCGGGAAGTAGAAGCTCGCGGACCCGCCGGCGTGCGGCAGGCACACGAGGCGGACACCGCTGTCCGGCGCCGGATGGAACCGGCGGACCCATGTTCCGAATTGCTCCGGTGTTTGCGGCACGGCCAGAAATTCCTTTCAGGAATCGTCCCTCGGCACGCTGCTGCCCCACCGCGGAACGGCTGTCATGGAGAGTGGGATTCGTGCCGGTCCCGCAACGTGCATGGTCCTTCCACAGGGTAGGAACGACGTCGCCGGCCCGGTATCCCCCGACCTGATAGGCCTTCGCCGTCATTCCGCCGCGGGCGCCTGCCCTTCCGAATTCATCGTTGACCGCGCGGGCTCGATTATCGCTGGAGCGGCACCGGCGGTCCCGCCGCCTGGCGATGCCGTGTCCGCGTTCCTGGGGCATCATGACCGGCGGCCTGCCGTTCATCCCGTAGGAGGCGATCACCGTGAAGATAGCCGCGGACACCGACAGGTGCGTCGGTGCCGGTCAGTGCGTGCGCACCGCTCCGGAGCTGTTCGACCAGGGCGAGGACGACGGCCTGGTCGTCGTGCTGGACGCCGAGCCCGGGGAGGCGCTTTTGCCGGCGGCCGGCGAGGCTGTGGACCTGTGTCCGGCCCGGGCGCTCTCCCTCGCCGGCTGACGCACGTGGTGAGAATTTTTCGCCGCCGACCAGATCGGGTCCCACGGCATCCCTCGGTCTGATAGGCCGTCACGCCCGGGGATCCGCCGCGCACGGTGCGGTGCTAATCTCACCGGATGCCCAGGGCATGAAACATGCCCCGAATGACGATACGCCTTTGCGATCGCGCTTCCGTCCGCGCCTTTCCGCGCTTTTCCATACCCTCGCGGTTTTCCGGCCACCTGGCGAGTAGGGATGACGATGTCCACCATGCGCCCGCACGACCTGTACGAGTCCCCGACGGACACGGACGTGGCCATTGTCGGCAACGGGCCGATCGGCGCCGCCCTGTCGGTGCTGCTCGCCCAGCGCGGCCTGCGCGTGACCGTCCTCGAGCGCCGCCCCCGGCCGTATCTGCTGCCGCGGGCGACCAGCTTCGACGGAGAGACCGCCCGGCTGCTCGCGGCCACCGGGATCGGGGACCGGATCGGCAGCATCACGGAACCGGCCACCGGCTACCAGTGGCGTACCGCGGCGGGACGGACGCTGCTGGACATCGCCTTCTCCCCCACGGGGCGTTACGGCTGGCCGGACGCCAGCACCATGCACCAGCCCGCCCTGGAGGAACTGCTCGCGGCGCGGGCGGCGGCGCTGCCCGGCATCACGGTGCTGCGCGGGCACCGGGTGGTGGACATCGGCGAGCACGACGAGCGGGTGGCGCTGACCGTCGAGACCGACGACGGGGCGACCCGCACCGTCGTCGCGCACTGGGCCGTCGGCTGCGACGGCGCCAACAGCTTCGTGCGCGAGCACCTCGGCGTCCCGATGACCGACCTCGGGTTCTCCTACGAGTGGCTGCTGTGCGACGTGGAGCTGCGCGAGCCGCGCGAGTTCACCCCCACGAACGTCCAGATCTGCGACCCGGCGCGGCCCACGACGCTGGTGGGCAGCGGTCCGGGGCACCGCCGCTGGGAGTTCATGCGGCTGCCGGGCGAGAGCAGCGCCGAGCTGAACAAGGAGGAGACGGCCTGGCGTCTGCTCAAGCCGTTCGGCGTCACCCCGGACACCGCCACGCTGCTGCGCAGCACCACCTACATGTTCCGGGCGGCCTGGGCCGAGGAGTGGCGGTCGGGCCGGGTGCTGCTCGCCGGTGACGCGGCGCACCTGATGCCGCCCTTCGCCGGGCAGGGCATGTGTTCCGGGATCCGGGACGTGGCCAATCTGGCGTGGAAGCTGGACCTGACGCTGCGCGGCCTGGCCGACGCCTCCGTCCTCGACACCTACGCCGAGGAACGCGGGCAGCACGTGAAGGAGTCGATCCTGTCGTCGGTGCAGCTGGGCCGGATGATCTGCGTGACGGATCCGGCGGCCGCCGCGGAGCGGGACGCCACGGTCCTCGCGGGCCGGCGCGGTTCTGCGCGGCCGGGGGCGCCGGAGCCGGCGAAGCCGCTGTCGGCCGGGCTGCTGCGCCGGGCGTCCGCGGGCCCGGCCGGGCCGCCGGCCGGTGCGGTGGTGCCGCAGGGGCGGGTGGGCGCGCGGGGCGGCACGAACCTGTTCGACGAGGTCGTGGGCCGTGGCTTCGTCCTGCTCACCACGGACGATCCGCGCCCCGCGCTCGGCGAGGACCGGTGGTCCTTCCTCGCCGCTCTCGACACCCGTGTGGTGCGCCTGCTGCCGCCCGGTGAGGCCGGCACGGCCGGACACACCGGGCAGGCCCTGACCGACGTGATCGATGTGGACGGCCTCTACCGGACGTACCTGGCCGAACACGACGCGACCGCCGTCCTCGTCCGGCCGGACCACCACGTCTTCGGCGCCGCGAACGGCCCCGAGGACACCGCCGCGCTGGTCGACGACCTGCGCGCCCGGCTGGGCACGGCCGTACCGGCGGGGGAACCGCGCCCGACAGGCTGAACGAGGCCGACTCCGCGTCGGGGCACGGCCGTCCGGCACCGCCCTGCTCGTCGACGACCTGCACGCCCGGCCGGGCACGGCCGCGCCGGCCGGGACGCCGCGCCCGCCGGGCCCGCCACTCAGGGGCGGAGCAGCCGGGCCAGTGCCACCGCGCCCCGCAGGGAGGACAGCGCGCCCAGTGAGGCGGGGCCCACGGCGAGTGGTGGGTGTCCGGGGCGGGAGAGGCCGGTGAGCTGTGCGGAGACCAGGGTGTGCAGGCCCTCGATGCCGCTCGCGAAGCCGCCTCCGAGCAGCAGGAGGCGCGGGTGGACCAGTTCCTGGACGCTGACCGCGGCGGCGGCCAGGGCGCGGCAGGTGCGCCGCAGCGCGGTGACCGCCCAGGGCCGTCCGTCGTGCCAGGCCTGCCGCAGCGCGTCGTAGGTGACGTCGCTCCCCCGCAGCCGGGCCGCGTGGCGCAGCGTGGCCGGGCCCGAGGCGATCGCCTGGAGGCATCCCCGGCGTCCGCACACGCACGGCGGGCCGTCCAGCTCGACGACCGTGTGCCCGATCTCGAAGGATCCGCGGCCCGGGCCCGGGCACAACTCGCCCCGCAGGACGAGGCCGCCGCCGACGCCCGTACCGACCCCCAGGTACAGGAGGTCCGGGCAGTCGGCGGCCTGTGCCTCGGCGAGGGCGCCGAGGTCGCCGTCGTCCGCCCAGGCGACGGCGGCGCCGGGGAACAGCGCGCGCAGCGCGGCGCCCAGGTCCGTGCCGGTCCACTCGGGCCGGTTCGGCCAGGCGGTGACCCGCTCGTCGGGGCCGACGGTCGCCGGCACCGCGACGCCCACCGCCCTCGGGGAAGCGCCCAGTCGATCGAGCAACGTACCTGTCCGCTCCGCCAGTTGGGCCAGGTCGTGGTCGGCGCTGTGCCGTGGCCGCCAGGTGAAGACGGACTCGTCCACGCACTGCGCGCCGGCTTCCGCCCGCAACGCGACCTTGGTGCCCCCGATGTCGATCCCGAGGTGCAGTGCCGTCTCCATGCCGCCCGGCCGATCCTCAGTCGCCGGTCACGGGCGGGCACAGGGCCAGCAGGTCGGCGGGCCGGCCCAGGACGACGGCCGGCCCGGCGGCGAGCAGTTCGCCGGTGTCGGACAGCGCCCACAGCGCGCCGGCCGAGGTCACACCGGCACCGTGGGCACTGGCGATGTCGGTCGGCGCGTCACCGACCATGACGGCCTGCTCGGGCGAGAGGCCCATCAGGTCCAGGGCGTGCTCCACGATGTCCGGGGCCGGCTTCGGGCGGGCGACCTCGTCCGAGCCGATCACATGGTCGAAGAAGGGCAGCAGCCCGAGCCGGTCGAGCAGGGAGCGCGCCCGCTCTCCGCTCTTGCCGGTGGCCACGGCGAGCCTGAGTCCGCGCACCCGCAGGGTGGTGAGCAGCTCCACGACGCCGCCGAAGACCGGCACCTTCGACGCGAGCCGGTAGCTCTCGCGGACGAAGGGCTCCTCCATCTCCAGGGGCAGGCCCATGATCCGCATGATGTCCGGGAAGTAGCGCCCCAGGTGGCGCCGGTACTCGTCGAACGGTGCCGGGCCGTCGCCGACGACCTCCTTGTACGCGACGGCGAACGCCTCGTACATCACCGCGAAGCTGTCGACGAGGACCCCGTCCAGGTCGAAGATCACGGCGCGTCTGACCGGCCGGAGCGTCGCCGTCGCCGTCCGGTCCGCCCCCGGGGCGGTGGCCAGGTCCCGGCCCGGGACGTCGGCTCGTGCTGTCGGAACTGGTGTTTCCACCGGTCTCCTCACCTCCTAGTGATGGGCGGGCACGGCGGTCCGCTCGTGCGCGCGACGGGCCGACGCGTAGAACTCCTCGATGACGCGGACCGTCGTACGGGCCTCGCCGACGGCCCTGCCGCGACGGCCCGGGTCGGCCAGGGCGGCGGCGAGGCCGTCGAGCTGCCGCCGATACTCGGTGCCGATCGGCTCGTCCGGCACCGGCAGGGATGTCGTGGTGCCCTCGCGGGTCAGCGTCAGCCGCGGGTGCGGGTGGCGGTTGGGGCTGAAGCCGAAGGTGCACGTGAGTTCGGCGGTCGCGGCACTGCCCGCCACCTGGATGCGGGTGACGTCCCGGGCCTCGTGCGAGGCCCAGCCGGCGCCCAGGCAGACCGAGACGCCGTCGTCGCGGACGAGGAAGCCCCGCGCGGTGTCCTCGACGTCGCCGGCGGCGCCGGCGGCGGGCCCGTCCTGCCGCCAGGCCGCGCTCCAGGCGCCGGTGCCCACGAAGTCGTTCGACGTCGCGCCGACGACCTGGGTGAAGCGGGCCGGTCCGAGCAGCGAGGCGAGCGTGTCCAGCAGATGCCAGCCGAGGTCGAACAGGACGCCGCCGCCGGCCTTGCTGCGCTGGGTGAACCAGCCGCCGGCCTGCGGGATGCCGCGCGCCCGCACCCAGGACAGGTCGACATGGCGGATGCGGCCCAGCTCCGGCAGGAGGCGCACCAGGGCGGCCACGTCGCCGCGGTGCGGGGCGGCGCTGCCGGCGAGCAGCGTGGCGCCGCCGTCGCGTTCGGCGGCGGCCAGGGTGTCGGCCTCCGCGGAGCTCAGGCACACCGGTTTCTCCAGGAAGACGGAGATGCCCCTGCGGAGCAGGCGCGCGGCGACCTCGGTGTGCAGATGGTTGGGTACGGCGACGACGGCGAGGTCGACCGCGCGGGCGGTGAGCGCGTCCACCGTCGGGTGCACGGGTACGTCCGGTGCCGCGTCGCCCGCGGCCCGCGCCGCCGGCGCGGGGTCGACGGCGGCCACCACGTCGAAGTCGGCGTGCCCGGTCAGCCGGGGCAGCCACAGCTCCCGCCCCGCCCAGCCGAGCCCGACGACGGCTGCCCTGACGCTCATACGGCGGCCACGGCGTCCGCGACGATCTCGGCCGTCCGGTGCATGTCCTGCTCGCCGGCGAGGAGCACGCGGTGGTGCAGCCAGACGCAGTCCTGGCTGATGGCCTCCGTGTGGGGGCAGCGCTCGGCGATCTGCTCCACGGTCTCGTCGGGTGCGCCGATCTCCCAGAAGGCGTCGGTGCGGTGGATCGCGCGGAAGGCCGCGAACGCCGGCAGGCCGGCCGCCACGAGCCGGTCGACCAGGGCGTTGCGGTCCGCCTCGCCGATGCCGGGCACGCGGAACATCGCCATGTAGTGCGAGGGGAAGTCGGTGCGCTCGTCAGCGCGCTGCGGGACGACGCCGTCGATCGCGCCGAGCAGCGGGGAGAGCACGGCCCAGCGCTTCTGACGGGTTGTTATCTGCTCTTCCAGACGGCCGAGTTGGGCCCGCAGGACGGCCGCGGAGAACTCGTTGAGCCGCAGGTTGGTGCCGGCGATCCGGTGCAGGTAGCGGCGGTCGGTGCGGGGCCGTCCGCAGCTGTGCCGCAGGAACGCCGTCTCGTGGGTCTCCGTGTCCGGGAACAGGACGGCACCGCCCTCGCCCGCGGTCATCAGCTTGCCGTTCTGGAAACTGAAGGCGGCGACCGTGCCGAGCTCGCCGATGCGCTTGCCGCGCCAGCGGGCCCCGTGGGCGTGTGCGGCGTCCTGGAGCAGCGGGACGCCCGTGTCGGCGGAGAGCTTGGCCAGTGCGTCCATGTCGGCCAGGAAGCCCGCCATGTGCACGGGCATGATGGCCCGGGTGCGGGGCGTCACGGCCGCCGCGGCCGCCGCCACGTCGATGTTGTAGGTGTGCGGGTCGACGTCCACCGGGACCGCGACCGCGCCGAGCCGCTGCGCCGCCTGCGACGAGGAGATGAAGGTGAAGGCCGGGACGACGACCTCGGTGCCCGGGCCGACTCCCATGCACTGCAGGGCGAGTTCCAGCGCGTGGGTTCCGTTGGTGACGGCCAGGGCGTGGGGAGCGCCGTGGAACGCGGCGAACTCCCGCTCGAAGGTGTCGACCTCGCTTCCGCCCATGCGCCACCACTGGCCCTGTTCGAGTGCGCGGATGAGACCTTCCCGCTCCTTTTCGTCGTACTGCGGCCACTGGGGGAATTCCGGCGCCTGTCGCACGTTCATGATTCTCCAAAGAACTGGATGTGGCGGTGATGGTCTGCGGCTTTCACCGAAGGCCGAAGAAGGCCCGGTAGGAGTTCAGCTGACCCTCGAGCATGTGAATGCCGTGATGGATGCGGTGTCCCCGTGCGGCGGCCTCGCGCAGGAGCCGTGTCTCGCGGGGCTTCATGATGATGTCGGCCACGACGCAGCCCGGTGGCAGGGGCTCCAGCGGGAACGGCAGCGGATCGTCCGCGCGCAGCCCGAGCGGTGTGGCGTTGACCGCGATGTCGACGTCCCGCAGATGCGGTCCGGTCAGGGCGTGCACCCGGCCCGGCCAGCGCACGTCGAGGCGGGCGACCAGCCCGGAGAGCTTCACGGTGTCCGTGTCGTACACGCAGAGCCGGTCGACGCCGGCCGCGAGGAGCGCCGCGGCGATGGCGCTGCCCGCGCCGCCCGCGCCGACGAGCGCCGCCCGGCCGCCCTGGGGTTCGTGTCCGGCCCCGACGAGACCCGCCACGAAGCCCGAGCCGTCGAAGTTCTCCGCGAGCCAGCCGCCGTCGGCCTCGCGGCGCAGTACGTTCGCGCTGCCGACGATGCCGACGGTCGCGCCGCACCGGTCCGCGAGGCGGCGGACGGCCGCCTTGTGCGGCACAGTGACGAACATGCCGTCGAGGTTCGCCACGCGCTGCAGCCCGCGCACGACGGTCTCCAGGTGCTGCGGCCGGACGTGCACCGGGACGACCACCGCGTCGCGGTGCAGCTCGGCGAGCACCGGGTTCAGCAGCGCGGGCGCCTGGACCTGGGCGACGGGGTCCCCCAGGACGGCGTACAGACGGGTGGTGCCCCGGATGGGCACGACGGGAGGCTGTCCGGTCGTCACGGCCTGTCCTTCCGGTCTCTGATGCCTGCGGCCGCCGACTCGGCGACGACCTGGGCGAGTTCCTGTGCCTGGTCCGCGTTGATGCGGGGGTCGCAGGCCGTGCGGTAGCGGGCGGGCAGGTCGGCCTCCGCCACTCCCGCGGTGCCTCCGACGCATTCCGTGACGTGTTCGCCGGTGACCTCGAGGTGGACGCCGCCGGGGTGGGTGCCCACCTGGCGGTGCACTTCGAAGAATCCCGCGATCTCGTCGGCCATCGCGTCGAACGTCCGGGTCTTGAATCCGTTCGCCGACGTGTAGGTGTTGCCGTGCATCGGATCGCAGCTCCAGACCACTTCGTGGCCGGACGCGGCGACCTTCTCGACGATCGGCGGCAGGACGTCCCGGATCCGGGTGTGCCCCATGCGGCTGATCAGCGTGAGCCGCCCGGGCTCGGCGTGCGGGTCGAGCCTGCGCACGTACTCGACGGCCTCTTCCGGAGTCGTACCCGGCCCTATCTTGAGGCCGACGGGATTGGACAGCAGTTCCGCGAACGCGATGTGCGCGCCGTCGAGCCGGCGGGTGCGCTCGCCGATCCACAGGAAGTGCCCGAGGCCGCTCGACAGCCGCGGCTCGGGTCCGCTGTCGTCCACCCGCAGCGAGGAGCGCTCGTAGTCGAGCAGCAGCGCCTCATGGCTGACGTACACGTCCCGCGCCCCGGGCAGGGCGCCGTCGCCGAGCCGGCGGATCAGCGCCATCGTGCCGGCGGCCGCGGCGTGGGCGCGCAGCATCCGGGCGGGGTCGGGGGTGCGGGCCGCCCGCGTGGGCTCGGCGGAGTTGACCATGTCGCCGCGGTAGGAGGGCAGCCCCTGGGCGTCCACGTCCCGGGAGCGGGGCTTGGCGTACTGCCCGGCCATCCGGGCGACCTTGACGACGGGCAGTCCGGTGCGGCGGCCGAGCACGTCGGCCATCCGCACCAGCGTCCGCAGGTTGGCGGTCTGGTGGTCGTCGGTGTTCTCGGCGAAGGACTCGGCGCAGTCGCCGCCCTGGAGGAGGAACGCCTCGCCGCGGGCGACCGCGGCGAGCTCCTCGCGCAGCCGTGCCGTGTCCGCGGCGGCGACGATCGGCGCGGCGCGGCGCAGCGACCGCACCACGTCCCGGACCCGTCGTGGGTCCGGCCAGGGCGGCTGCTGCGCGGCCGGGCGGGCCAGCGCGTCCGCCAGCCGGGCCGCCAGGAGACGGCCGGCCGGTGTGCCGGATCCGGCCGGCGAGGGGGGTGACTGCCTCATGACCGCGTCACATCCGTCGTGCCCGCGTCCACGAGTTCGGCCAGCGGCGCCCGGGGCATTCCGCCGAGGACGCGCGCGACCGCGTCCTGCGGCACGTCGCGCACGAGTTCCGCGCCCCGCGGCCCGTCGAGGACGAACGCGAGTGAGCCGAACGCCTTCTTGTCGTGCCGCATCAGCCCGATCAGGGCCTCCGGCCCGGTCTCGGCGGGCAGCGCGGTGGGCAGTCCGTAGGACCGGACGACGTCCAGGTGCTCCGCCGTCCGCGCCTCGTCGATGCGGCCGAGGGCGCCGGCGAGCCGGCCCGCGAAGACCGTGCCGATGGCCACCGCCTCGCCGTGGCGCAGCGCGAAGCCGGTCGCCTTCTCCAGCGCATGGCCCAGGGTGTGGCCGTAGTTGAGGACGTGCCGCAGACCGGAGTCCCGCTCGTCGGCCTCCACGACGCGGGCCTTGAGGCGCACACTGGCGGCGATCTGGTCCGCCACCGGCAGTCCGCGCAGGTCCGGCGCGCCGATGAAGTGGCAGCGGGCGATCTCCCCGTAGCCGTTGCGCATCTCCCGCGGGGGCAGCGTGGAGAGGTAGTCGGTGTCGCACAGGACCGCGCTGGGCTGCCAGTACGCGCCGACCAGGTTCTTGCCGTCCGGCAGGTTCACCGCCGTCTTCCCGCCCACGCCGGCGTCCACCTGCGCGAGCAGCGAGGTGGGCAGGTGCACCACGGGCACGCCCCGGTGGTAGAGGGCGGCGGCGAGACCGACCACGTCGGTGGTCGTCCCGCCACCGCACGAGACGACGACGTCGGACCTGGTGAGCCCGAAGCCCGCGAACGCGCGGCAGAGCGCCTCCACCGTGGCGAGCGTCTTGTCGCGCTCGCCGTCCCGGGCCGGCAGCAGCAGGGTCTCGACACCGGTGTCGGGCACCCATTCCGCCGGGCGGGCCGACACGACGACGGCCCGCCCGGCGCCCAGCCGCCCGACGACCTCGGCGAGCGACGCACGCGCCCCGGGGCCGATGAGCACGTCGTACGCATGGTCCCTGAGCCGCAGCGGAACGGATGCCATGACGTCCTACCGGCCCGCCGTCACCCGGAGGACGCGCGCCTCGGCCCGCTCCTTGCGGTCCCGCTCGTCCAGGTGGGGGTAGGAGGGGCAGCCGTAGACCCGCTGGAACGGCTCGAAGGTGTCCCACTCCTTGCGCCGGCGCATCTCCGCGGCCACCGAGTTGTGCTCGCTCCAGAAGTCGCCCCCGATCAGGCGGATGAGGTACTTCTCCAGGGTGTCCCGGTCGGTCGAGCGCGCGGCGTCGGCGGCCATGGCGACCAGCTCGCCGTCGTAGTAGGCGTGGATGAGGCGGATGTAGGTGTCGTAGCCGGTCTTGAAGTAGTTGGCGTACCGGTCGAGCAGGCGCTCCTCCGCCGTGGGGTCGGCCAGGGCCTCGCCGAGCGTCTCGGCCGCGCGCACGGCGGTGGCCGTGGCCACCAGGACCCCGCCGGAGAACATGGGGTCGCCGAAGCAGCCGGCGTCGCCGACCATGAGCCAGCCCGGGCCGGTGACCGTGTCGGTGTGGTAGCAGTAGTCGGTCTCGACCTTGAAGTCCATGGAGGGCGTGGTCCCGGTCAGGCGCGCGACGATCCGCGGCACCCGGGCCACGTGCTCCTCGAACCTCTTCTCCGGCGTCGACCCGCGCAGCACGTCGCGCGGCATGACCGTGCCGACGCTGATGGTGTCCTTGGACAGCGGGATCGCCCAGACCCAGCCGTCGTCGTGGGCGCCGACCTGGATGTCGCCCTCGACACCGGGGTTGTGGCGCTCGTCGAGCCCGCTGTAGTGGCGGAACACGGCGACCATGCGGAGCTTCTCGAGGGTCTTGCGCAGCCCGAAGCGGTGGGCGATCTTGCCCGTACGGCCGCTGGCGTCGATCACGTACGAGGAGTGCACCTCGTGCGTCTCGCCGCCCTGCTCGTAGCGGACGCCGACCATGCGGTCGCCCTCCATGAGCAGGTCGTTCACGTTCGCGCCGAAGACGACCCGCGCGCCGGCGGCCTCGGCCTGCTCGGCGAGCATGCGGTCGAACCTCTCCCGCTGGACCTGGAACGCGTTGTCGTGCCGGCCCTCGCCCTGCTTGGTGAAGTCCGCGCGGAAGACGCCCTCGAAGAACTTCTTCTCGGTCGGGTCGATGAACTCGCCGCCGAACTTGGGCACGTACCCCTGGGAGGCCACCGCCTCGCGCAGGCCGATCCGCTCGAAGAGGCCCATCATGTACGGCAGCAGGGACTCACCGATGTGGAACCGGGGGTTCAGCTCCTTCTCCAGAAGAACCACGGAGTGCCCCTGCTTCGCGAGCACATAGGCGCTGACCGCACCGGCCGGCCCCGCGCCGATCACGACCACATCGGCTGTTTCCTTCGCCATCGTTTTCCCTTTCTGGTGCCCGGTCCGGGCTCGGGGGTATGGAATTTCGGAGGATTTCGCGGAATTCGGGGGTGCGTGTCACCTGAAGGTGCCGGAGAGCATGCGGGAGACCAGCCGCTCGTGCTCGGCGTCGTCCGTGACGGTGCGGATCTCCTCGCGGCCGTCGCGGACCGTCAGGTGCCGGCGCCCCTTCAGGACGACCTGGCCGTCGTCGAGGGTCCGGCCGCACAGGATCTTCGTACCGTCCTGCGGACCGGTGTCCGCCGCGATCTCCCGGGCGAGGAAGTCCTCCATGTCCTTCCAGTCGCTCCACTCCCGGGGCTGCATCGTGAAGGTGTAGACGACGCTCCACCGGGTGATCCTCCCGCGGCGCTGTAGAGCGGTCCTGGACCCGCGCTCGATCAGGCGGTACTGGCATCCGTACTGGCTCTGCACCGCGTCGGAGACCAGCAGCGGCTCGATGTAGGAGGGGCCGGGGTAGCCGACGTCGACGAGCCACTCCTCGCCGTTCAGGGCGACGCGGTTGAACATGTGTTCCACCTCGAGGCCGGACGCCTCCCAGCCCTCGGCGGTACTGGCCGCCAGCACCGCGACGTCGTGGCCCAGCTCCGTGAGCAGCCGGGCGAACAGCCGGTTGAGCTGGAAGCACGTGCCGCCGCGCCCCTGGACGACGCATGTCTCGAACGCTGCGTCCTCGTCGAGGTCGACGAGGCAGACCCCGTCGCCGAAGTCCTGCGTGGCGCCGTTGTAGGGAATCGCCATCAGGTGGTTCTTGTGCAGCTTCCGCAGTGTCGCGATGTCCGCGCCGGTCTCCCCGGCACAGCCGATCCGCTCGAGATACCTGTCGACGTCGAACACGTTTCATCACCTTCTTCGGCAGGGAGTTCGCAGGGAGGGCGCGGTGGGCGGCGGCGTCACACGGAGACCGCCACGGGCCGCGCCGCCTGCTCGCCGCAGAGCAGCTCGTGCAGGTGGGCGGCGAGCATGCCGGCCGTCGGGTGGTCGAAGACGAGGTTGGGCGAGAGCTTCCGCTCGGTGAGGTCGCGGAGCCGGTTGCGCAGTTCGATGGAGGTCAGCGAGTCGAAACCGACCTCGAACAGCCCCTGGTCCGCGTCGATCCGGTACGAGGCGCTGTGGCCCAGGACCGCGGTCACCTGCGTTTGCACCAGGTCGAGCAGCAACTGCGCCTGCTCGGTGCCGGACAGCCCGGCCAGCCGCTCGGTCAGCGTCCGGCCCTGCTCGGCGGGGGTCGCCGCGTGGGCCTGCTGCCGGCCCGCGCGGACCAGGCCGCGCAGCATGTGCGGCACTCCCCCGCCGGCCGCGGCCTGCGTGCGCAGCGACCGCAGGTCCAGCTTGGCGGGCACGAGCTGGGCCTGCCCCGACGCGACGGCGGCGTCGAACAGCTCCATGCCCTCGGCCGGCGTGATCGCCCGAAGGCCGCCGCGCCGGTTCATCCGCTCCTTGACGAGGTCGTCGGTGCCGGCCGCCATGCCGTCGCCGCTCTGGTCCCACAGGCCCCAGGCCAGGGACAGACCGGGCAGGCCCGCCGCGCGGCGCTCGGCCATCAGGCCGTCGAGGTAGGCGTTGGCGGCGGCGTAACCGCCGCTGCC
>NZ_JBEXTV010000095.1:0-17296 GCF_040628835.1 Streptomyces sp. NPDC006134
GCCGCATGAATCAACCTCTTTCCCTTTGCTTGGTTGACGCCCTAGGATGCTGACCTTATAAGCGCTGGTTCGCCGAACCGTCGCAGGTCTGGAGCCGTACGGGTTCCGTCGCGCCCGCCAGGGCGAGGCACAGTCCCCGCGCGGCCGCCGGGCGGATCGTGGCTCCCTCACGGACGAACGTCTGGTGCGGGCCGCCGTGGCAGTCCCAGACGACCAGGCCGGTGCCGGGCGTGTACCTGCCCTCGGGGACGTCCAGGCAGCGGTCCTGGGTCAGCTCGGTGTGCAGGGTCGCCCGCTCCGGGTCGTACCACCAGCCCTGGTTGCGCCCGCCGTGGCAGTCCCAGCCGGTGACGCGGGTGCCGTTGGCGCTCTTGCCGGAGGCGACGTCGGCGCAGGTGCCGGTCGCCTGGTTCCGCAGCGGCCGGTAGACGTCGTCCCAGGCGTACGGGAACAGCTTCGGGGTGCCGGAGGAGCTGACGTCCGCGCAGCTCGCCTCCTTCAGCCCGGACGCGTACAGCTGGGTGAGGCAGGAGGCGAAGGCGGCGTGGCCGCGCTTGTTGGGGTGGAACGACTGCCGCACGGAGTTCTCGTCCGGCAGGCCGGGCTTGGAGAGGTCGATGTACAGGCCCCGCGCCCAGGCGTCCTCCATGCAGACCTCGTGGCCGTGGAAGAGCCGGGAGGCGTCGAGGTAGGTCGCGCCGGTGGCGGCCGCCGCCTTGCGCATGCCCCGCTCGAAGGCGGGGACCGCGCTGTCACGTCCCCAGGCGGTGTCGGAGTCGTACCCCATGCCGCCGCAGGCGATCTTGGTGGTGAAGTCCGGGTTGTCGCGGAAGTCGGGGCCGATGGGGCTCGGGTAGCCCATGACGACGAGCTTGTAGTCGCCGTCGGCGTACCCGGCGTCCCGCATCACGCTCCTCAGGTCGCGCACCGTCTGCTCGACCTTGGGGACGAGCCCGTCGACGCGGGCCTGCCAGCCGGGGGCGTACTTCGGTTCGCACGGGCCCTGGCTGAGCAGGTAGCGCTGGACGCAGTCGGTCATGACCGGGCCGAACTCGAGGTCGTCGTTGGCCCCGGCGACCAGCAGCACCATCTTGACGCGGGTGGTGCGCGCCTTGACGGCGAGATTGTCGCTCTGGACGAGTTCGTCGGCGTACTGCTTGCTGCCGCCGATGCGGATGTGGGCGGTGGTGGCGCCGGAGCAGGACACGTTGTACGTGAGGTCGGCGGGGATTCCCGTGCGGTGGATGGCGGCGTCCGGCGAACGGTGGCACCAGTTGTCGGGGCCGTTGGTGCCGGGTTCGTAGGTGCCAATCCCCTCGCCGGAGATCTCGCTGTCGCCCAGCGAGACGAGGCTGGTCCTGCGGTCCTCCAGGGGCCGTTCGGCGGGACTGCCGTAGAGCCGGGTGGCCTCCGCCGCCCGGATGGCTTCCAGGTCGGGGGGCAGCGGTACGGAGGAGACCGTCCGCGGGGAGCCGGCCGGGGCCGCGACGGCGGGGGCCGCGGTCAGGGCTCCGAGGACCATCGCCGACACGGCGGCGGCCGTCGTCAGCCCGCGGAGTCTGTGTCTGGTGCCCTTCACTGTGCCTCCTGAGTCGGGTACCCACGGGTTGTACTGGCCGGTAGGCACCGTGGGAACACCAGAAACAAGACAACTGTTCACCTTTTTCGGCGCGGAAGCCGGGAGGAGGGGGTCAGGCCCGTGTGCGCGGGGTGACGACGACGGTGACGTGGTCACCGGGCCGGGCCCACACCCGCGCGGTCGCCGCGCGGTCCGCGGGCAGCACGGGCGTGCCGGTCCGGGCGGACCCGGCCGTCTCGATCCGCCAGCCACCGGCCCGGGGCGGCACGGAGAGCTCGGTGACGCCGCCCCGGGCCCGGTACGACAGCCGGAAGGTCCCGGTGTCCGGCTCGTACGCCTCGGCGGTGATCTCGCCCGCGACCGCGGGGGCGTACGGGGCCGCGGTCTGCTCCTTGTTGGTACGGAAGCGGCCCGCCGCGTCGACGGCGCAGTACCCGGCGCCGTAGCACCAGACGTAGCCCGCCCAGCCGGAGCTGTAACGGTTCAGCGACGCCAGGGCGTCGCGGTAGAACCGGCCCATGTTCGGCAGCGCGTTGTTGAGCGGCCCCCACTCCCCCACCACGACCGGGACGCGGTACTGCCGCGGGTAGGAGGTCACGGCGGACTCGTACGCCTCGATCCAGCCGGCCGACGGGTCGTAGTCGGCGCCCGCCTCCATCGCCGTGTTGTAGAAGTGGGGCGCGTAGACGGCCTTGGGGTCGTCGATCCGGCCCAGTCCGGTGGGGACGCCCTCCCCCACGATGGGGGTCGGTTCGAAGAAGATCCAGGAGTCGTCGTCGACGGTGCGGACGGCGTCCGCGAGGCGGTTGTACATCGGGGTGAGGTGGTCGCGCTCGATGCGCCGGGCGGCGGTGGGCAGGTCCTCGCCCGGCGCGATCTCGCCCATGGGTTCGTTGATCAGGTCGTAGCCGAGGACGGCCGGGTGGTCCGCGAACCGCCCGGCGAGCACCCGCCACATGTCCTCCTGGGCGCGGCGCAGGTCCGGGTCCTCGTAGAGGTGGGTGAAGGCCCGCTGCACGGCCGGTTCGAAGTACTCGGCGAACCAGTCGCCGGGGTGCGGGGTGAACGGCAGCCCGTCCGTCCTGGTCGCCCACGCGGGGATGCCGCGGTGCCCGAACGCCGGTCCGAAGACGTCCTGGTGGGCGTCGATCAGGACCTGGACGCGGTGCCGGTGGGCCCAGCCGAGGATGCGCTCGATCCTGCGCAGGTACGCCTCGCTGTAGCGGCCTCTCTCGGGTTCGAGGTCGTCCCAGAAGACGAGCAGCCGCGCGAAGTTGAAGCCCTGGGCGCGCAGGTCGCGGAAGTGCCGCTCGCCGATCGCGGAGAGGGCGTCCTCGCCGCGGTGGGTCTTGTCCTCGACGTTCCACCCGCGCAGGGTGAGGACGCGGCCCCGGTCGTCCGTGAGGCGGGGTATGCCGGGAGGTGCGGGTGTGTCCGTGCGGGCACCGGCGTGCGCCTGGGCGGCTCCGGCGGACAGGACGGCGGTGCAGACGAGCGCGGCGAGCAGTCGGCGGAACATGGGGCCTCCGGCGCGGTCGGTCGACAGTGCCGCAGATACCACCAGGAGAACTGACGGGACATCAAGAGTGCCGACCCGAAACGGCGTTCACCGCTTCCGGACGCCGGGGCGGCCCGCGGCCCGGTCGCCGCGGCTCACGCGGGGGGCCGGGTCCGGATCCGCAGGCCCGGGCGGCGGCGGTGGACGGTCAGGTAGGCCAGGCCGTCCTCGCCCGCACCGAGGCCGCGCGCGCTGCCGTGCGGGAGCCAGACCAGGCTGCCGGGGGCCAGCGGCTGCGGGTCCGGCGCCCCGTCGAGGGTGCCGGACCCGCCGACGACGAGCAGGAGGACGTCGAGGTCGGGCTCGGTGTGGGTGTCGACGCGCCCTTTGGGCGGGATCCGGACGACGTTGGCGTCGAGCTGCCGTCCGGGCTCGGCGAGCCGCCACAGCGCACCCGCCCGCGCGGAACCGCCGGCCACGACCTCCCCGGCGTCGCACAGGACCCGCGGAACACCGTCGTCGGCCTGGCCGGACGGGCCGGTCGGGCCGGTGTGTGCGTCGTCGGTCATGGTGCTCCCCCCCATCCAGTGCCTGGTCCCGTACCTGTCCGCCGCCGCTCCCGGCCGGACGCCCGCCGGCTCCGGCTGGCGTCCGCCCCGCTGCGGCAGACGGTGGCTCGTGACGTGATCCACCGTGCGTGCCGGGCCCTCGGGCCGGAACCCGGCATGCCGATTATGGGGTCACCTCGTGCTCTCCGGCTCGGCGGGCCCGCCGAGCGCCCGCTGGGCCGCCTGGGCGAGGGCGCGGCGGTCGGGGTGACGGCCCGGCGCGATCGCCGGGCACACCTCCACCTCGGCCACCAGGCCGGGCGCCGAGACCACCCGCCACAGAGACGCGAGGAGGGTGTCCTCCCCGACGAACGCGGGCACCGTGCTCACCGCTCCCGCGCCGGTGCGGTACGCGATGCGCACCGGCTGCACGGCGGCCCCGGCGTCGAGGGCGGCCTGGAAGACGGCCCGCCGGAAGGGGCCGCGGGCCCGGCCGCACCAGGTGCTGCCCTCGGGGAAGACGGCGACCGCCTGCCCGCGGCGCAGGGCGTCCGCGACGCGGGCCACCGTGTCCGGCAGGGCCCGCAGCCGGTCCCGTTCGATGAACAGGGCGCCGCGCGCGGCCAGCGGCCCGGCCACCGGCCACCGCCGGATCTCCGCCTTGGCCAGCGTCCGGGCCGGGCGGACGGCGGCCAGCAGCGGGACGTCGAGCCAGGAGACGTGGTGGGCGACGAGGAGCAGTCCGCCCACGGGTGCGGCACCGCCGCGGACGCGGACCCGCACGCCCGCGGCCCGCACGGTCCACCGGCACCACCCCCGCACCAGCCGGGCGGGAACGCGCGCGCCGAGCGGCGACAGCGCGATCCCGGCGAGGAGCAGGGCGGTGACCGCCGTGAGCCGCAGGACGGCCCGGGGTACGGCCGCCGCGGCACCGGTCCGCTCCACGCACGCCCCCGGTGTGCAGGGCGCGCTCGGCAGCCAGGCGCTCATCAGGCCGGGACGAGGGAGAGGAAGTGCCGCAGGTAGCGCGGGTGGACCCGGCTCATCGGCAGCAGCACGTACAGGTCGGCGACGCCGAAGTCGGGGTCGTGGGCGGGTTCGCCGCAGACCCAGGCGCCGAGGCGGAGGTAGCCGCGCAGGAGGGGCGGCAGGCCGGCCGGTGCGGCGGGCGGGACGGCCTGCGGGGTCCAGGGCAGCAGGGGGCGTACGCGGTACTCGTCCGGCGCCAGGTGCGTGTCCCGTACCCGGTGCCAGGCGGCGGAGGCCAGGGCGCCGCCGTCGGCGAGCGGGAGGGAGCAGCAGCCGGCGAGCCACGCGTGGCCGCGGTCGGCCATGTAGCGGGCCGTCCCGGCCCAGATGAGCCCGATGACGGCGCCGTCGCGGTGGTCGGGGTGGACGCAGGACCGGCCCACCTCGACCAGTCCCGCCCGGACCGGGTCCAGGGCGGCGAGGTCGAACTCGCCCTCCGCGTACAGGCGTCCGGCGACCGCGGCGCGCTGTGGCGGCAGCAGCCGGTAGGTGCCGACGACCTGGCCGGTGGCCGTGTCGCGGACGAGCAGGTGGTCGCAGTACGCGTCGAACGGGTCGATGTCGTACCCCGGTTGCGGCGTGGACAGCAGGGCGCCCATCTCCCCGGCGAAGACGTCGTGCCGCAGGCGCTGCGCGGCGCGGACGTCCTCCTCGTCGCGGGCGAGGCCGACGGTGTAGCGGGGGGATGCCGCGGGCTGCGCGGGACGGTCGACGGCCAGTATGCCGGTCATGGCGGTCTCCAGGTCACGGATCGGGGACGGCGGCGGCACACCGTGCGGTCTGCCGCTCCTGTTCTTCCGACGCCGGTTGGCGTGTGCGTGACCCTGGCCGGGAGCGCGGGTGTGGGGTTGTTGAACGGCATGGAGCCCGAGGGGGCGAGCGGTCCGGGCGGTCCGGTGCACACGTGCCTGGCGGGACCGGGGATGAGCACCACTCCCGGTCCCGCCCGTCCGCACCCTGCCGGCGAACGCTCAGATCACCCCCGCGGCCGGTGCGCCTAGGGGGCTTCTGACGGATCTCCGTCAGAAGCCCCCTAGCGCTTGGCCGCCTTCCGGGTCGCCCGCAGCCACTCCCGGTTCATGTGCGTGATGGAGGTGAGCGGGATGCCCTTGGGGCAGGCGGTGGCGCACTCCCCGGCGAGGGTGCAGCCGCCGAAGCCCTCCTCGTCCATCTGCGCCACCATGTCCAGCACGCGGGTCTCGCGCTCGGGCGCGCCCTGCGGCAGGACGTTGAGGTGGTTGACCTTCGCGGAGGTGAACAGCATCGCCGCGCCGTTGGGGCAGGCGGCGACGCAGGCGCCGCAGCCGATGCACTCGGCGTGCTCGAAGGCGTAGTCGGCGTCCGGCTTGGGCACCGGCGTGGCGTGGGCCTCGGGCGCGGAGCCGGTGGGGGCGGTGATGTACCCGCCGGCCTGGATGATCCGGTCGAAGGCGGAGCGGTCGACGACCAGGTCCTTCACGACCGGGAAGGCGGCGGCCCGCCACGGCTCGATGTCGATGGTGTCGCCGTCCTCGAAGGACCGCATGTGCAGCTGGCAGGTGGTGGTGCGTTCGGGGCCGTGCGCGTCGCCGTTGATGACGAGCGAGCAGGCACCGCAGATGCCCTCGCGGCAGTCGTGGTCGAAGGCGACCGGGTCCTCGCCCTTGAGGATGAGCTCCTCGTTGAGGGTGTCGAGCATCTCCAGGAACGACATGTCGGGCGAGATGCCGTCCACCTCGTACGTGGACATGGCGCCTTCGGCGTCGGCGTTCTTCTGCCGCCAGACGCGCAGGGTGAGCTTCATGCGTAGCTCCGCTGGGTGGGGTGGACGTACTCGAAGACCAGGTCTTCCTTGTGCAGGACGGGGGCCTCGCCGGTGCCGGTGAACTCCCAGGCGGCGGCGTAGGAGAACTCCTCGTCCTTGCGGGCGGCCTCGCCGTCCGGGGTCTGGGACTCCTCGCGGAAGTGGCCGCCGCAGGACTCGGTGCGGTGCAGCGCGTCGAGGCACATGAGCTCGGCGAGCTCCAGGTAGTCGACGATGCGGTTGGCCTTCTCCAGCGACTGGTTGAGCTCCTCGCCGGTGCCGGGCACCTTGATGCGCCGCCAGAACTCCTCGCGGATCTGCGGGATGCGCTCCAGCGCCTTGCGCAGGCCGGAGTCGGTGCGGGCCATGCCGCAGAACTCCCACATCAGCTCGCCCAGTTCGCGGTGGAAGGAGTCGGGGGTGCGGTCTCCGTCGACGGACAGCAGCAGGTTGAGCCGGTCCTCGGTCTCGGCGAGCGCCTCCTGCACGACCGGGTGGTCGTCGGTGACCTCGTCCTTGTGCGGGTTGCGGGCCAGGTAGTCGTTGATGGTGGCCGGCAGGACGAAGTAGCCGTCGGCCAGGCCCTGCATCAGGGCGCTCGCCCCGAGCCGGTTGGCGCCGTGGTCGGAGAAGTTGGCCTCGCCGATCGCGAACAGGCCCGGCACGGTGGTCTGGAGGTCGTAGTCGACCCACAGGCCGCCCATCGTGTAGTGCACCGCGGGGTAGATCCGCATGGGCACCTCGTAGGGGTTCTCCGCGGTGATCCGCTCGTACATGTCGAAGAGGTTGCCGTACTTCTCCTCGACCTTCTTGCGGCCCATCCGCCTGATGGCGTCCGCGAAGTCGAGGTAGACGCCCTGTCCGCCGGGGCCGACGCCGCGGCCCTCGTCGCAGACGTTCTTCGCGGCGCGGGAGGCGATGTCGCGGGGCACGAGGTTGCCGAAGGAGGGGTAGATGCGCTCCAGGTAGTAGTCGCGCTCCTCCTCGGGGATCTCGTTCGGCGGGCGGGTGTCGCCCTTGGCCTTGGGCACCCAGATCCGGCCGTCGTTGCGCAGCGACTCGCTCATCAGCGTCAGCTTGGACTGGTGGTCGCCGGTGCGCGGGATGCAGGTGGGGTGGATCTGCGTGAAGCAGGGGTTGGCGAAGTACGCGCCGCGCCGGTGCGCCCGCCAGATCGCGGTCGCGTTGGAGTTCATGGCGTTCGTCGACAGGTAGAAGACGTTGCCGTAGCCGCCGGAGGCGAGGACGACGGCGTCCGCGAAGTAGGTGGAGATCTTCCCGGTGATCAGGTCCCGGGCGACGATGCCGCGCGCCCGTCCGTCGACGACGATCAGGTCGAGCATCTCGGTGCGCGGGTGCATCTCGATGTTCCCGGCCGCGATCTGCCGGGACAGCGCCTGGTAGGCGCCCAGCAGCAGCTGCTGGCCCGTCTGGCCGCGGGCGTAGAAGGTGCGGGACACCTGCACACCGCCGAAGGAGCGGGTGTCGAGCAGACCGCCGTACTCACGCGCGAACGGCACGCCCTGCGCGACGCACTGGTCGATGATCTCGACGGAGATCTGCGCGAGCCGGTGGACGTTGGACTCGCGGGCGCGGAAGTCGCCGCCCTTGACGGTGTCGTAGAACAGGCGGTGGATCGAGTCGCCGTCGTTGCGGTAGTTCTTCGCCGCGTTGATGCCGCCCTGCGCGGCGATGGAGTGGGCGCGGCGCGGGGAGTCCTGGTAGCAGAACTGGATGACCTGGTAGCCCTGTTCGGCGAGGGTCGCGCCGGCCGAGCCGCCCGCGAGGCCGGTGCCCACCACGATCACGGTGTGCTTGCGCCGGTTGGCGGGGTTGACCAGCTTGGCCTCGAAGCGGCGCTTGTCCCAGCGTTCGTGGATCGGCCCGGCGGGGGCCTTGGTGTCGGCGACCGGCGCACCGGTCGTGTAGTCGGCGTAGGAAGTCATCTTCAGCTCACCACTCCGGTCATGACGCCCACGGGTACGGCGACGAAGCCGATCGTGAGCAGCAGCGCGAGGACGTCGGCAACGGTCTTCAGGGCGCGGTCGCGGGTGCGGCTGCCGGCGCCGAGGGTCTGGGCGGCGCTCCAGAAGCCGTGCCGGATGTGCAGGCCGAGAGCGAGCATCGCGACGATGTAGACGACGTTGCCGTACCAGGTGGAGAAGGTGTCCACGACGTTCTGGTAGGGCTTGCCCGTCTCGAAGCCGCCCGTGTGCACGGTGCCGGTGGTCAGGTCCAGGATGTGCCAGACGATGAACAGGCCGAGGATGACGCCGCCCCAGCGCATGGTGCGCGTGGCGTAACTGGCCCGCGGCTTCTTGTGCACGTACTTGCCGGGCCGCGCCTTGAGGTCGCGCCGGCTGAGCTGGTACGCGCAGACGGCGTGCGCGACGACGGCCACGACCAGGACGACGCGGATGAGCCACAGCGTCCACTCGTCGTGCATGAAGGGCTCGCCGACGGTGCGCAGCCAGTGGGCGTAGTGGTTGAACTCGCCCGCCCCGAAGAAGATCTTCAGGTTCCCGATCATGTGGGCGACCAGGTACAGCAGCATGACGAGACCGCTGACCGCCATCACTGTCTTCTTGCCGACGGTGGAGTCCCACACGGTGCGCGCCAGGGAGGGCCGTCGGTCCGTCCGCGTTGCCAGAGCCATGGCACAAGACGCTAGGGGGCGCGGGTCCCATCGGTCCAAGACATGGTGCGGCTTGTTTCGATAGGAGATGCCTATGATGGCGGGGTGCAGTTCCAGCAGCTCCAGTACTTCGTGGCGGTCGCCGAGACCCGGCACTTCACCCGGGCCGCCGACCTGGTCCACGTCGCCCAGCCGTCGCTGTCCCAGCAGATCAAGGCGCTGGAGCGGGAGCTGGGCGCGGACCTGTTCCTGCGCGCCCGCGGCAACATCACGCTGACCGACGCCGGGGAGGCGCTGCTGCCGCTGGCCCGGCGCATCCTGGCCGACGCGGACACGGCCCGGCACGAGGTGCAGGAACTGGTGCAGCTGCGCAGCGGCCGGGTACGGCTGGGCGCGACGCCGAGCCTGTGCACGGGCCTGCTGCCGGACGTGCTGCGCGCCTTCCACGACCGGTACCCCGGCATCCGGCTGCTGATCGAGGAGAGCGGCTCGCACGATCTGGTACGGGAGCTGGCGCGCGGCGCTCTCGACCTCGCGCTGGTCGTCCTGCCGCTGCCCACCCCGTCGCCGGCGCTGACGACGGTGGAGCTGCTGCGGGAGGACCTGGTGGTGGTGTCCTCCCCGGAGGCGCCCCGGCCCGGCGGCGGACGGCGCACCGTGCGCGTCGCCGACCTGGAGGGCGAGCGTCTGGTGATGTTCCGGCACGGCTACGACCTGCGGGAGCTGACCGTGGCGGCGTGCCGCGCGGAGGGGTTCGAGCCGGACTTCGCGGTCGAGGGCGGCGAGATGGACGCGGTGCTGGGCTTCGTCCGGGCGGGGCTGGGCGTCGCCGTCGTGCCGCGGATGGTGGCCGCGCGGTCCGGGCGCGGACTGCGGGTGACGCCGCTGGCCCGGCCCGGACTGCACCGGACGATCGCGCTGGCCCACCGCAGCGACGTGGCTCCGCCGCGGGCGGCGCGGGAGCTGCAGCGGATGCTCCTGGAGCGGTGATCAACCGATCCCTATGATCGAACGATGTCCAGATTCACATTCCTGGGCCGGACCCGGTCCGGCCGGGTGACAGCCGCCGCCGCGACGGCGCTGGGCGCCGTGGCGCTCCTGGTGGCGGTGCCCCGACCAGCGGCAGCCGCGACCCCGTTGACGCCGATGGACGCGTCCGTGATGAAGCTGACCGCCGACGACTTCCAGAGCCGGTGGGACGCGATAGCCGACATCGAGGCCGGCGGCAAGGTCACCAGTTACTACGAGCCGGACGAGGACGCCCTCGGCCCGCTCCTCGACGGGCACGGCCATACCGGCAGCAAGGGCCTTTGCCACCCGACGAACCTCGACACGGCCTACTCCATCGACGGTTTCTGCTGGAACAAGGACGACGACACCTCCTCCGAGTGGACACCGCAGGGCATCACCGGCTCCCACGACGCCTCGCCTGCGGGAACCTGGCTCGGCAAGTACGTCTACATCGCCTCCTGGCACTTCACCGGCAACGCGTTCGCCCGCATCACCGTGGTCGACAACAGCCCGGGCCATCCGCCCATCTACAACCACGTCCTCCTCGTCGACCCCTACGGCAGCGGTTCCTCGGCCAACTTCCGCGCGGTGGGCGACCCCGCCACCACCCACTCGCCCGCGCCCGGGGCGCACGCGGACGGCATCGCCTGGTACGGCAACAAGCTCTTCCTGGCGACCGGCCACCAGATACAGGTGTACGACCTGCGGCACCTGTGGAAGATGAGCGACAACTCCTCCGAGTCGGTCGGCATCCGGGGCGGTGTCTCCTCGGCGCGGTACCACAACTACGCCCTGCCGATGATCGGCCTCTACCACAACGGCGCCCCGGGCTCCGCCTGCACGGACAGCGCACCGTGCCTGACGTCGCTGAGCCTGGACCGCAGCGGCGAGGACGCGCTGATCACCTCGGAGTTCAACGCACGCGGCGGCCGGCCCGTGGTCCGCTGGCCCCTGTCCGACAACGGCCTGCTGGAGACGGACACGGCGTCCAACAGCACGGGAACCGTGCAGGCGCAGGAGGCCTTCCGCGTGCCCGTCTGGCGCGTCCAGGGGGCGGCGTTCGACGGGCAGCACTACTACTTCAGCGGTGAGTGCCCCGAGTACGCGGGGGGCACCGACCCGGACGTCCCGTACTGCATCCACTGGGCCCTGCCGAACGGCGAACCCCACGTGCTCACGTACGCACCGCCGCTGACGCAGAACCTGTCGTGGTCGCCGTCCGCGAAGCGGCTGTGGGGCATCAACGAGCGGCCGGACGACAGCACCGGCAAGCGGGTCGTGTTCTCGCTCGACCCGCCGAGCTGACCGGCCGGACGGCCTGCCGTGCCGGGGCGGTGCGTCACCCCGGCACGGCGGGCAGGCCGCCGGTTCAGCCCGTGGCGTCCACCAGCGCCAGCTCGTGCAGCCGCTCCGGCGGGCCCGGGCGGGCGTAGTACCAGCCCTGGGCCGTGTCGCAGCCCAGTATCCGCAGCTGCTCGGCCTGGGCGCCGGTCTCCACTCCCTCCACGGTGACCGCGAGGTCCAGGCTGTGCGCCAGCGAGACGATCCCCTCGACGATCTTCAGGTCGACGGGGTCGGCGGGGAACTGCTGCATGCCCCGGGTGAAGGAACGGTCCAGCTTGAGGATGCTCACCGGCAGGCGGCGCAGGTTGGCGAGGTTGGAGTAGCCGGTGCCGAAGTCGTCCAGGGCGATGTCGACGCCCATCTCCGCCAGCCGGCGCAGCGGCTTGAGCAGGTCGTCGTCCGCGCCGATCAGCGCCGACTCCGTCACCTCCAGGCACAGCGCGTCGGGCTCGACGCCCGTCCGTTCCAGGATCTCGACGGTGTCGCGGACCAGGCCGGGGTCGGTCAGCTGGCACGGCGAGAGGTTGACGTTGATGCGCGGCGGGACGGACGCGGGGTCGCCGCCGCACATCTCGCGCCACTCGCGGGCCTGCCGCACCGACTGCTCCAGCACCCAGCGGCCCAGCGGCACGATCAGTCCCGTGCGCTCGGCGAGCGGGATGAACCGGTCGGGGCCGAGCACGCCGTGCTGCGGGTGCAGCCAGCGCACCAGGGCCTCGGCGCCGCGCACACTGCCGTCGCCGAGGTGCACCAGCGGCTGGTACTCGATGAAGAACTCGCCCCTCTCCAGCGCCGTCGGCAGGGCGGTGGTCAGCCCGTGCCGGGTGATGGCGCGGGCGTCGGCCTCCGGGTCGGCCAGCTCGAACCGGTTGCCGCCCGCCGACTTCGCCCGGTACATGGTGATGTCGGCGCTGCGCAGCACCTCCGCCGGGCTGCGTTCCCCCGCCGGGCCCTCGACGATGCCGATGCTGCCGCGCACGGTCAGCTCCCGCCCGTCGACGCTGACCGGGGCGAGCAGCGCGTTCATGATGCGCGTGGCGAGTTCGTCGACCGCCTGCCGGGTGTCGGGGCCGGTGGTCAGCGCCACGAACTCGTCGCCGCCGAGCCGGGCGACCATCTCGCCGGGCGCGGTGGCGCACGCCTGGAGCCGGTCGGCGACCTCCACCAGCAGCCGGTCGCCGGCCGCGTGGCCGAGGCTGTCGTTGACGGTCTTGAAGCCGTCCAGGTCGAGGTAGCACAGGCCGAAGCGCTGGCCCGGCCCGGCGTTGAGAGCCTTCTCCAGGCGTTCGAAGAAGAAGCTGCGGTTGGGCAGGCCGGTGAGCGCGTCGTGCGTGGCCTCGTAGCGCAGCCGCAGGTTGAGCAGCCGCCGCTCGGTGGTGTCCTCCATGAGGGCGAGCTGGTACTGGGGGTTGCCGTCGGCGTCACGCAGCAGGGAGACCGTCAGGTTGGTCCACAGGACCGTTCCGTCAGGCCGCTGGAAGGCCTTCTCGACGTGGTAGTGCTCCCGTTCGCCTCGCACCAGCTCCTCGTAGAGCCGCCAGGTCTGGGGCGCGTCGTCGGGATGGGTCCACTCGGTGGCGTTGCGGCCGCGCAGCGCCTGCTCGGTCAGGCCGAACATGCGGGTCAGAGCGCGGTTGACCTGGAGGACATTGCCGTTCAGGTCGGCGATGCCGATCCCTATCGCGGCACCTTCGAAGACGGCCCGGAAGCGGGCCTCGCTGGCGTGCAGCGCCTGCGCCACCACGCCCTGCGCCCGCAGCGCGGCCTGGGCGATGGCCTCCTGCTCGGCCAGCGTCCGGTCGCGCAGCGCCTGCGCGTACCCGGCGGCCATGGCGTGCTGGAGCCGCGCCGAGCGGGCCCGCAGGTCCTCCCGGTCGCCGTCGCCGCCGCAGTAGAGCACCAGGTAGGCGTCGACGCAGTCCAGCGTCCGGCTGAGCGCCTCCGGGTCGGTGCAGTGCGCGCCGACGAGCGCGGCGCCGACCGCCCGGCCCTGGTCGGCGTCGAAGCTCCGCGCCCGCAGGGCCTCGCTCAACCGCCGGGCCAGCGGCAGCAGCTGCGCCTCGAACTCGGGACGGGTCGCCGACGTCGTGGTCACCGGGAAGACCGCCCGGCTCCAGATCGTCGCGAACCGGCGCAGTCTGTCCTCCGGCCCGTCCGGCTCCGCGCTCACGCCGTACGCCCCACGCCCGCGAACCCGGAGAACGCGTACGGGTCCTCGTCCTCGGGCGCCGTCTCGGGCCGCCAGTGCGGCATCGGCACCAGTCCGGGTTCCACCATGTCGTACCCCTCGAAGAACCGCGCGATCGCCTCGCGCGAGCGCATGATCAGCGGGTTGCGAATGTCCTTGTATACGTCCACCGCGCCTGCCGCCCGCTCGGGCGGGAGCGGAATTCCCTCGTACGAGGCATGGGTGAGGACGAGCAGGCTGCCGGGCGCGAGCGCGTCGCGCAGCTCGGCCACCGCCCGGTACGGGTCGTCCGCGTCGTCCACGAAGTGCAGTATGGCAACGAGGAGCAGCGCCACCGGACGGTTCAGGTCGATCAGCCGCTCCACCTGGGGGCTGGTGAGGATGTCCCGGGGCTTGAGCAGGTCCGCGGCGACGACGTCCACGTCCGTGTCGTCCCCGTTCTCCTCCAGGACCGCCTGGCTGTGCGCGACCGCCACCGGGTCGTGGTCGACGTACACCACGCGCGCACCGGGGTGGGCGGCCCGCGCCACCTCGTGGACGTTGCCGAAGGTGGGGATGCCGGAGCCGATGTCCAGGAACTGGGTGATGCCCTCGTCCACGGCGAAGCGCACCGCGCGGCGCAGGAAGGCGCGGTTGGCCTGCATGATCTTGGGCAGTCCCGGCAGGTGCTCCATCGCCTTGCGGGCCGCGTCCCGGTCGACCTCGAAGTTGTGCGAACCGCCCAGGTAGAAGTCGTAGATCCGGGACACACTGGGCACCGTGATGTCGATGCTCCGTGGGGCCCAGGCGGGACGCTCCATCGATCTCTCCATGGCATAGGCGATCCGGTGTTCGAGCAGAGGCTACTGATCGTCCGCCGAAGGAGCGAGCGAAACGGAAATTGACCATCCGTTCCCGGTCACTGCCTGCGGCACGTGCCCCCGCGCACCGGCGGGGAGAGGCGCCGGACCCGTCCCCTCCGCCGTGGCGCGGAGGGGACGGCCCGTCGGCCACGCGAGGGCTCCCTGGCCTCTCTTCGCCCCCCTGTTTCCCCCTTCTTCGCCCTTTTCTTCGACGCGCCGGCGGGCTTTCCGTCCGGGGCGACGGGGACGACGGCCGGTCTGCGACGGCCGGTTGCCGGATGCCGCCGTCCTGGCCGTGCGCCGCCGTCGGCGCCGGTACCACCGCGGCGCTCTGCCGCGCCCTCGCGCGGAACCGGGTACGCACCGGGCCGTGTTCCTCGGGCGCGGGGACGTCCTCCCGGACGCGGTACGGCGCGGCGGGGGCGGACGAGCGCGGCGGGGCCGTGTCGTACACGCGTCCGCCTCCGGGCGCCGGGTGTCCCTCCTTCGGGGCAATCGGCCGGCACCGGGACGTGGCGCGGCACGTCGGCCCTCATGATCTGTCGTCGTGCATGCACCCGAAGCGAGTCATCCCGCCTTCGCCGGACGGCTGTTGGCCCTGGCGGCGCTCACGATCGCGCTCGCCGGGGCACCGGCCGGCGCGGCGCGGGCCGACGCCTGCGCGTATGTCTCGAACGCCCCGGGCGGCATCGGGGCGGTGACGGTCACCGGGAACCACTCGTGGCCCACGTTCCCACCGTGCCCCGTACCGACTCCGGCCCCCACCCCGCCTCCTACGCCGACGCCCACGCCCACACCCCCGCCTCCACCGCCTCCGCCGCCCCCGCCACCGGAAACGGCGCCACCCCCGCCGCCCCCACCACCGAGAGCAACACCGAAACCTGAACCTCCGCCACCGCCGCCTCGGCGGCTCCCGGGGCCCGAGCCCGCTCGCCCCACCCCCGCTCCGACCCCCACTCCGACTCCCACCCCCACACCCACACCGTCGGCGACCCCCACACCCCGCCCGTCCCTGACGCCGGTGCACTACCCGCGCCACCGCGCCCAGGCCCCGAAGCGGCCCACCCGTGGCTCCCCGTCACCGCTCTACTTCGTCCTGCTCATCACGGCACCCGCGGTGATCGCCGTCGCCGCGCTGCGTCCGCGCTGACACGCCGACGCGCCGACCTCTGGAGGAACCTCTTGGCGGAATGGCTTGTTCTCACCCTCGCGATGGCGGCCGCCTGTGCCGTGGTGGTCGTCATCACCCTCGTACGGCACCGCACCGCGTCCGACGACGAGGACCCCACCGAAACCCCGGACGTCATCGAGTACATGACGATGTGGATCGGTGTGGTGTACGCCATCGTCCTGGGACTGGCCATCGCCGGTGTCTGGGAGGCGCGCAGCGCCGCCCAGGACCACGTCCAGGCGGAGGCCGTGGCGCTGCACGAGATCTCCGAGCGGGTCCGGGTCTATCCGCCCGAGGTCCGCGACCGCATCCGGGACGATGTCAACGCCTATGTCGGACACGTCGTCACCACCGAGTGGAAGGTCATGTCCGACGAGGGCCGGATCACCGAGCGCGGCACCGCGCTCCTGGACCGCGTCCGCGCGGACGTCACCGACTACGAGCCGCGCACCGACTTCGAGGCCCAGGCCTACCAGCCGCTCCTGGACCAGGTGGCCGCGGCGGACCAGGCGCGCACCGCCCGTGCCGGGTCGACCGGGGCGACCATGCCGGGCGTGGTGTGGTTCGGGCTGGTCATCGGCGCCGTCGTCACGGTGGGCATGGTCTTCGCCCTGCAGATCCGGCGTACGGCGCGCGAACTGGCCCTCGCCGGGCTGTTCTCCGCCCTGATCGCCTTCCTGCTCTTCCTGATCTGGGACTTCGACGCGCCGTACAGCCGCGGCATCGCCGCGTCGACGGAACCGTTCCTGACCCTCTTCCCGCATCTGGAAGGCTGAGGCGTGAGGCCGGGTGCGGCGGTCGCGGGACACCCCGTCCCGCGGCCGTCGCCCGGCCGCCGCACCCGCCTCCCCTGAGCAGCCCACACACGTGACCCGTTCGCGCGACTGCGATCGCGTCGTCGCGCGCGCCTTCCTAGCGTTTCGGTCATCGAGGTGCATTCCAGGCGCGAGCGGAACAGGTCCGCAGCTGCTCCTCGGGACCGGAGGATCCACACCATGCGCGCGATACGTGTCGCTTCGGCCGCACTGCTGGGCGTCACCGCCCTCACCTCCTGCGTACCGGCCGCCAGCGCGGGCAACATCACGCCGTTCGGGTTCAGCGTCGAACCCCCGACCGTCGCGGCGGGCGGCCAGGTCACCTTGCGGGTGGACCGCGCGGGTGGTGGCTGCAAGGGCCCCGCGACGGTCTCGGCGCCGGTGTTCGACACCGTCACCATCCCGCCCGACCGGTCCTCGGCCCGGGCGGTGGTCGACTGGGACGCCAAACCCGGCGCCGTGTACCAGGTGTCGTTCGCCTGTGACGGGATGAGCGGGACGACGAGTCTGACCATCGCGGGCCATCCCGGCCCCAGCCCCAGCCCCAGCCCCAGCACCAGCACCACTCCGAGCCCGAGCGCGAGCCCCAGTCTCCTGCCGCCTCCGCCGAAGAAGGGCGTGCACGCCGGGGAGGGCGGCAGCCTCGCCGGTTTCGATCCGAAGGAGATCGGTCTGGGCGCCGCGCTCATCATGGGCTCGATCGGCGCGGCGTACCACTTCTCGCGCCGCCGCGGCGGAGAGGAGGGCGCCTGACGCCGCACGCCGACAGGGCTTCGCCCCGGATCCTCCCTGGTCGGGATCCGCCGGCCGCGCATCCTCTTCTTCGACGAGGCGACCAGCGCCCTGGACAACG
>NZ_JBEXTV010000096.1:0-17125 GCF_040628835.1 Streptomyces sp. NPDC006134
TTTGGTTTACGGGTGGCTGATGTCGTCCCGGGGGCGCGGCGGGTCTCCGGGGGGCCCCCGCCCCCCCCCCGGGGCCGTGGTGTGCCCGGCGTCCCTACGACGACGGCTCGTAGTCCTGGCCGAGGAGGACCGCGACGTCCGCGGTCGAGGAAACCTTCCCCTGGGTGACGGCGCCGGCCGGAAGGCCCAGGGTCTTGGCGACCTCGGTGGCGTTCTCCTTGTCGGCGGCGTCCGCGTAGAGCACCCGGGACGTCGGCCGGGCGGACGCCGTGCCGCCCTCCAGGAAGGTGAAGCCGCCGTTGAGAAGCGCGACGCGGGCCTTGTCGGTGTCGTCCCGCGTCCCGCCGGCGTTCTGCACCAGGACGCGCACGGCGGAGTCCCGGTCGGGGCTCTTGGCGGTGCCGCCCAGGATGTCCTTGACGACGCTGTCGCTCGCCTCGGCGTCGAGCGTGCCGTCCGGCTGGACCGGCAGCAGCGCCGTCTTGCAGTCGCCGCCCTTGGCGAGGTCGGCCAGCCCGGCGAGGAAGGTGCCGAGCTCCTTGTCGGTGAGCGGCGGGTCCAGGATCTGCGCCAGCGTCTGGATGGTGGTGGTCGCGGCCTGCGGGTCGGAGGGCAGCTTGCGCAGCACGCCCTGCATGACCTGCCCGAACCGCTCCAGCTGGGCGTTCGGGGACTCCTCGGGGGCGCGGTAGGTGGCGTAGGCGACCGCCATCTTCCCGCTCAGGGTCTGGTTCTCGCCCTTGTGGACCAGCGGCGCCGCGTCCTTCTTCTTGGAGTCCGGGTCGGGCACGTCGGTGTCGGTGTCGACGTCGATGTTGCCGACCAGGTCGACGAGGTTCTGGAGGTAGGGGGTGTCCAGCCGCCAGGTGCCCTGGATGGAGGTGCCGAGGACCGAGTCCAGCGCGTCCTGGGTGCCGTCGGCGCCGGCGTCCTCGACGGACTTGGCGAGCGTGGTGGTGGTGCCGTCGTCGCCGGTCAGCGTGAGGGAGTTGGGCAGCAGGACGGTGGTGCCCCGCCGGGTGGTGGCGTTGTCGACGAGCAGCGCCGTGGTGGTGCCGCCGTTCCTGGTGTCGTGCAGGTGGACGACGATCACGTCGCGCTTCTGGGCGCCCGCCGCCGTCGTACCGCCCGTCTCCGCGTCGGAGGACGACAGCCCGGGGAGCTTCCCCGCGTACCAGAGCCAGCCGACCCCGCCGACCGCGCACAGCGCCAGGACGACGGCCAGCGCGATCACACGCGCGCGTGCGCGGCGGCGGGCCTCCTCGCGGCGCTCGGTGCGGTTCTCGGTGAACTTCAGCCAGTCGATGACGTCCTCGGAGTCGCCGTCCGGCTCCTCGACGAAGGCGAACTGCTCGGTGCGGTACTCCGGTTCGGCCCCTGCGGCTTCGGCTCCTGCGACATCGGCCCTCGCGGCGGGTTCCGGCTCGTCGGGCGGGCCGGCCTGCTGGGGGATGTAGGCGGCCTGCTCGGCGACGCGCGCCTGCGGCCCGCCGGCCGCGGCCTGCCCGTACGGGTCGTACGGGTCGTACGGGTCGTACGCTCCGTGCGGCTGCCCGCTCCCGCCGTCCTGGTGGGCGCCGGAGGCGTAGGAGCCGTAAGGGTCGTGGCCGGTGTCCAGGGCCTGGGTGCCGTAGGACGGGGCGGCCTGCTGCGCACCCGTGGTGTACGGATCGTAGGCGTATCCCTGCTGGTCGTGCTGCCCGTACGGGTCGTACGGGTCGTACGGCTGCTGGTGCGCGTGCTGCTGCACCGGGGCCTGGCGGTACACGGGCTGGCCGTACTCGTCGTAGCCGACGAGCTCGTACGCAGCGCCCCCGTACCCCGCGTCGTATCGGTCGTTCACCGGTGCCCCTCTCGGCTCAGTCGCCGTGGTACAGCTGGCGCTTGTCGATGTAGCGCACGACTCCGTCGGGCACCAGGTACCAGACGGGGTCGCCCTTGGCGACTCTCGCACGGCAGTCCGTGGAGGAGATGGCGAGAGCGGGGACCTCGACGAGGGAGACGCCGCCCTCGGGGAGGCCCGGGTCGGTCAGGTGGTGGCCGGGCCGGGTGACGCCGACGAAGTGCGCCAGGGAGAACAGTTCCTCGCTGTTGTGCCAGGTCAGGATCTGTGCCAGCGCGTCGGCACCGGTGATGAAGAACAGGTCCGTGTCCGGGTTGAGGGCGCGCAGGTCACGCAGGGTGTCCACGGTGTAGGTGGGACCGCCGCGGTCGATGTCGATGCGGCTCACCGAGAACTGCGGGTTCTCGGCGGTCGCGATGACCGTCATCAGATAGCGGTCCTCGGCCGCGGAGACCTTGCGGTGGCTCTTCTGCCACGGCTGGCCGGTGGGGACGAACACCACTTCGTCGAGGTGGAACCGCGCGGCGACCTCGCTCGCCGCCACCAGGTGTCCGTGGTGGATCGGGTCGAAAGTGCCGCCCATGACGCCGAGGCGGCGCTTGCCCGTGTGCACCGGGCCGTTGCCGGGGCCGGCGGCACGGCCGGGAGCGGGGCGCTCCTGTGCGCCGCTCGCCGTGTCGTTCGCCGGACCGGTAGGCATGTCCTGCTCTCCCATGCGAGCAGACCCTACCGGCCCGGTCCGGGGGCTTCGGCCGCCCCCGGGCTCCACAGCCTCCGGCGGCCGGGCGCGACGCCTCCGGAGTGCCGTCTAGCGGTCGCGGTTGAAGCGCGTGGTGACCCACAGCAGGAGCATCAGGATGACGAAGGCGGCGCCGCCGGTGAGGTAGGGGCTGAGGCTCTCGTGGTTGCCGCCGTGCTCCTGGCCCTCGGCGGCGAGGGTGACCAGCTGGGCAGCGGTGCTGTGGAAGCTCATCTTCGGCAGGACCTATCAGGTGTGGGCGGGATAAAGACGTCGGCTCATCGTATGCGGGAGCCGTGCGGGCGATCACGCCGACTCCGCCGTTGGGGACGTCCGTCCGCTCCGGGGACACCGGTGCCTTCGCCGTCCGCCCCGCCCGGGGAACCTTCCGGTCGCCTCAGTCGTCCTTCCGCTTGTACCCCCGCAGCAGGAACCACGCGGTCAGCACACAGCCCAGCACCATCACGACCAGGACGACCCGGAGCAGGTTTCCCGGCCCTTGCTGCTCGGCGGCGCGCGCGGCCTCGGCGAGCCAGGCGGTACGGGGGACGTGCTCCATGGTGCGGCCTCTCCTTCGCTGTACTGCCCGTCCACGGTATCTCCGCCTAGGCTGGGCTCTGCTTCGGGGGCACAAAAGGCCGCACAAGGGTCCGTAAAGGACCCCACACACACGCATGGGGGAAGACATGTCCGACGGCCAGCAGCACACCGGGCACGAGAGCGTGCCGAGCCGGCAGCGCCGGCGCTTCCCGGAGATCTCCTCGCGTGCGTACGAGCATCCGGCCGACCGCAGCGCCCTGGTGGCGCTGCGCAAGCTGAGCGGCTTCGACACGGTCTTCAAGGCCCTCAGCGGCCTGCTGCCCGAGCGGAGCCTGAGGCTGCTGTTCCTGTCCGACTCCGTGCGCGTCTCGGACCGGCAGTTCCCCCACCTGAACGACATGCTGCGCGACGCCTGCTACATCCTGGACCTGGAGAAGGTCCCGCCGATGTACGTCACCCAGGACCCGAAGCCGAACGCGATGTGCGTCGGCCTGGACGAGCCGATCATCGTCGTCACCACCGGCCTGGTGGAGCTGCTCGACGAGGAGGAGATGCGGGCGGTCGTCGGCCACGAGGTCGGGCACGCGCTGTCCGGGCACGCGGTCTACCGGACCGTGCTGCTCTTCCTCACCAGCCTCGCGGTCCGGGTGGCCTGGATCCCGCTCGGCAACGTCGCGATCATGGCGATCGTGACCGCGCTGCGCGAGTGGTTCCGCAAGTCGGAGCTGTCTGCCGACCGCGCGGGGCTCCTGGCCGGCCAGGACCTGCACGCCTCCATGCGCGGCCTGATGAAGATCGCGGGCGGCAACCACCTGCACGAGATGAACGTCGACGCGTTCCTGGAGCAGGCCGACGAGTACGAGGCCGGGGGCGACCTGCGCGACTCCGTCCTGAAGATCCTGAACGTGCTGCCGCGCTCCCACCCGTTCACCACCGTGCGAGCCGCCGAGCTGAAGAAGTGGGCCGCCTCCCGCGACTACCAGCGGCTCATGGACGGCCATTACCCGCGGCGCGGCGAGGACCGGGACACCTCCGTCCGGGACTCCTTCCGGGAGTCGGCGTCCAGCTACGCCACGCACGTGCGCAGCTCCAAGGACCCGCTGATGAAGCTGGTGAACGACCTCGCGGGCGGCGCCGGGGACCTCGGCGAGCGGGTGCGGCGCGGCTTCGGCGGCTTCACGGGCACCCAGCCGCGGTCGCCGAAGTCCTCCGGCGGGCCGGAGAAGAGCTCGGGACCGACGGGCCCGGAGGACTCCGCGGGCCCGGAGGGCTCCGGCGGCGGCGAGACGCCGGGCGGCCGGCCGCCGCGCGACGGGGACTGACCACCGGACCGGCCCCCCGGCCCGCCGCCCGAGATCACGCACCCCGGGACCGCACACACCGGGATCGGTCGCGCATGCCGAGAGCACACCCGCCGGGACCGATCACGCACGCCTCGGCGCGCACCCCCGCGTCACACCGCGTCACACCCTCGGCTGCGCGCTCGCCGCCAGCGTCCCGCACAGGGCCGTGGCGCCGTCCGTGACGTACGGGTCGGTGCCGGCCGGGGCGCCCGCCTCGGCGGTCTGGCCGGCGAGCAGCGGACGCAGGTGGTCCGCCGACTTCTCGGCGCAGGACAGCGGACCGGCCTGGACGGAGGAGACGACGAGCCGGGCCTGGCGCAGGCGCAGGTCGTCCCGGTCGAAGCGGAAGCGCAGTTCGCGCCGGACGGTGAACAGGGACGCCTCGGCCCGGTCCTTCCCGGCGGGCCGCAGCGCGTAGACGAAGACGTGGTCGGCGGTGACCTCCAGGGTGGCGGAGTCGGTCTCGGCGACCCCCAGGGTGCCGTGCGCCCGGACCCCGGGGTCGGCGAGCGCGGCACGGGAGGGGTCGAAGCGCACCAGCCATCCGGTGGGCGCGTGCCGGCCGTCGGCGGCGGGGCTGCGGAAGCTCTTGTCGAACTGGTCCAGCTGGTCGGGGTCGAGCAGGACCCGCACGGAGCGCACCTGCCGGCCGCCGAGCACCTCCGGGTCGAGCGCGGAGCGGACGATGTACTCCTTCGCGGTGGTCAGGGCGGTGCGGACCTGGTCGTCGGAGAAGTGCGCGGTGCGCTCGACCGGCGGGAGCGGGACGCCCGCGGCACCGGTGCGGAACCCCGCGGCGGGACTGTGCGCGAACAGGCGGGCGGGATCGGCGGTGCCGGGCACCCGGCCCTGCGGGACGAGCGGGACGACGGTCGTGCGCAGCGGCTCGGCGGGCTCCCGGGCGGCGGGCGCCTGGTACGGCTGCCGCAGGCCCATGTAGATCGCGGTGCCGAAGGCGAGGGCGATCAGCACGACGAGGACGAGCGCCTGCCGGGGCAGTCCGGCCCGGCGCAGCGGTGGGCGGCGGCGCACGGCGGGCGCGTGGTCGGTCATGCGCTCCTGGGCGGAGTACTCCTGGAGGCGGGCAGCGCGGACGAACGACTCGTCGAAGACGACGGAGCGGTACTCGTCCTCGCCTCCTGAGGGGACGCCCTCGGGTGTTCCCTCAGGCGGGTCTCCAGGCCCTCCCATACCTTCAGAGTAGGTCGGCGCGAGCCCCGGTAAACGCCCCGTGCGCGCCCGGTCCGGCCGGTCCCGCGTCAGGTCGCCGCGGTGGCCCTCAGGGGCTGCGCGGGATCACCGGGACGGCCGGCTGGGAGTAGTCCGCGGAGGCCGAGGGGGACGCCGGGCCGCCCTGCTCCGGGCGGGTGGAGACCGGCGACGGGACCTGCTCCCGGCCGCCTCCCGAGGACGCGCCCCGGTAGACGGCCGTGAAGGCCAGCGCGACCATGCCGACGCCCATCACGAGGGCGAGCACCCAGGCGACGGGGCGGTGCCAGCGGACCTGCTTGCCATACGTCCCCGGATGGCCGTAGGGGCCGTCCGGGGCGTCGGTGTCGTCGTCCAGGGTGTCGAGGCCGGGATCGGGGCCGAAGCCGCCGTACCCGTCGTCGTACCGCTCGCTCCTGGGCCGGCTCCGGCGGGCCTCCGTCTCGGAGGCCTCGGCTCTGGCCTGGGCGGCGGCCAGGAGACGTTCGACGGCGGTCGGCTCGTGCACCACGGCCGCCCGTACGAACGCCTCGTCGAAGACCACGGAGGCGAACTCTTCGTCCGGCGCTCCGCGGTCGTGGTCGCTGTCGGGCTCCCAGCCGTCCCAGCCGTCAGGGAACGGCGTGCCCCCCACGTCCTCCGGCACGGATCCAGAGTAGACCTGAGGGGTCAATTTGGGCAGACGGTATGGAAATTCGTCCGGAGGGCGAGACGGTGCTTCCCCGGCGCGCGCCCGGCCGGCGGGCGCCTGCCGGGCGCATATGCGCCGTTGTCGGTGTGTGCGGCGCTCAGCGCCGGACGTGCCCGTCGCCGGTGACGATGTACTTGGTGCTGGTCAGCTCCGGCAGCCCCATCGGGCCCCGGGCGTGCAGCTTCTGCGTGGAGATGCCGATCTCGGCGCCGAAGCCGAACTGGCCGCCGTCGGTGAAGCGGGTGGAGGCGTTGACCGCGACCGTCGTGGAGTCGACCAGCTGGGTGAAGCGGCGGGCGGCCTGCTGGGAGGTGGTGACGATGGCCTCGGTGTGCCCGGAGGTCCACAGCCGGATGTGCTCGACGGCCTTGTCGAGGGAGTCGACGACCGCGGCGGCGATGTCGTACGACAGGTACTCCGTCTCCCAGTCCTCCGCCGTGGCCTCGACCACCGTCGCCCGGGAGTCCTTGGCGTAGGCCATCACGCGCTCGTCGGCGTGGACGGTGACCCCGGCGTCGGCGAGGGCGTCCAGGGCGCGGGGCAGGAACGCGGCGGCGATGTCCTGGTGGACGAGGAGCGTCTCGGCGGCGTTGCAGACGCTGACGCGCTGCGCCTTGGAGTTGACCAGGATCTCGACCGCCATGTCGAGGTCGGCGGCGGCGTCGACGTAGACGTGGCAGTTGCCGGTGCCGGTCTCGATGACGGGGACGACGGACTCCTGGACGACGGTGTTGATCAGCGAGGCGCCGCCGCGCGGGATGAGCACGTCGACCAGGCCGCGGGCGCGCATCAGCTCGCGGACGCTCTCGCGGCTCTCGCCGGGGACGAGCTGCACGGCGTCGGCGGGCAGGCCGGCCCCGCCGACGGCGTCGCGCAGGACCCGGACGAGCGCGGTGTTGGACCGGTACGCCGAGGAGGAGCCGCGCAGCAGGACCGCGTTGCCGGACTTCAGGCACAGGGCGGCGGCGTCGACCGTGACGTTGGGCCGGCCCTCGTAGACGATCCCGACCACGCCGAGCGGGACGCGGACCTGGCGCAGGTCGATGCCGTTGGGGAGGGTGTTGCCGCGGACGACCTCGCCGACCGGGTCGGGCAGCGCGACGACGTCCCGCACGTCGGCGGCGATGGCCCGCACCCGCTCCGGGGTCAGGGTGAGCCGGTCGATGACGGCCTCGCTGGTGCCGGCCTCGTGGGCCTTGGCCACGTCCTGGGCGTTGGCCTCGACGATCTCGCTCGTGCGGACCTCCAGCGCGTCCGCGATGGCGAGCAGCGCGTCGTCCTTCACGGCCCGCGGCAGCGGGGCGAGATCGGCGGCGGCGGCCTTGGCACGGTAGGCGGCCTGGGTGACCGGGGTCATCGAGTCGTACGGCGAGAGCGTGGTCATGGGGGAAGCGTAGTGCGCGCGCCGGGCCCGGCCGGCGGCCGTCCCACAGCGCGAGACGGGCTCAAAAGGGGTGAACCCCGACCGGGGTCGCCGGTGCCGGTCCGTATCCCGCGGCGACGCGCTGGTGGTAGGTCGCGCGGTCGATGACCTCCAGGCCGACGATCTCCCAGGGCGGCAGGCCCGCACTCTGGCGGTGCTCGCCCCACAGGCGCAGCGCGACGGCGGCGGCGTCGTGCAGGTCGCGCGCCTCCTCCCAGTAGCGGATCTCGGCGTGGTCGTCGGCGTAGCGGCTGGTCAGCAGGAAGGGGTGGTCGTGGGCGAGCTGCTCCAGGGCGCGCCGCACCTCCGGCAGCGGGGCGCGTGCGCCGGAGACGCTCAGGGTGACGTGCCACAGGCGCGGGAGGTCCGCCGGTTCCCCGCCCTCGAACCGGTCCCCCGCCGCCACGCTCGTCAGGGCGCGCTCCTCGCCGGCCGCGCGGGAGCCGGCACCACCGCGGGACGCCGCCGTCCCCGGGCGCACTCGTCTCACGACGGCCTCCTTCGTGCACAGGTCGACCCGCGGGTCGCGCGGACTGGTCCGGGCGGGGCGACGTCGTGCGGTCCCGCCCCCTGGACAAAGTTGAGCAGGCCGCACGGGCTCGTGGGGCGGTTTTGCGGAACGTACACCACCGGTGCGGGGATGTTTCGGCCCATTACGGGTGCAGGATGACCAGATCGTCCCTGTGTACGACCTCGCGTTCGTACGCCGGTCCGAGCTCCCGGGCCAGCTCCCGCGTCGAGCGGCCGAGCAGCCGGGGGATCTCCTTGGCGTCGAAGTTGACCAGCCCGCGCGCCACCGCGCGCCCCTCGCCGTCCCGCAGCTCGACGGGGTCCCCGGCGCTGAACTCGCCCTCGACGGCGGCGATCCCGGCCGGCAGCAGCGAGGTGCGGCGCTCGACGACCGCGCGCACCGCCCCGTCGTCGAGGGTGAGCGCCCCCTGCGGGGTGGAGGCGTGCTGGAGCCACAGCAGCCGGTCGGCGGACCGCTTGCCGGTGGGGTGGAAGTAGGTGCCGGTGTCCTGGCCGGTCAGGGCGTCGGCGGCGTGGACGGCGCTGGTGAGCACCACGGGGATGCCGGCGGCGGCGGCGATGCGGGCCGCCTCGACCTTGGTGACCATGCCGCCGGTGCCCACCCCGGCCTTGCCGGCGCTGCCGATCTCGACGTGCGCGAGGTCCCGGGGCCCGCGCACCTCGGCGATCCGCGAGGTGCCCGGCCTGGCGGGGTCGCCGTCGTAGACGCCGTCGACGTCGGAGAGGAGCACCAGCAGGTCGGCGTGGACCAGGTGGGCGACGAGGGCGGCGAGGCGGTCGTTGTCGCCGAAGCGGATCTCGTCGGTGGCGACGGTGTCGTTCTCGTTGACGACCGGGAAGGCGCCCATGGCGAGGAGCTTGTCCAGGGTGCGCGAGGCGTTGCGGTGGTGGGCGCGGCGGCTCATGTCGTCGCTGGTGAGCAGCACCTGGCCGACGCGGACGCCGTAGCGGGCGAAGGAGGCGGTGTAGCGGGCCACGAGCAGGCCCTGGCCGACGCTGGCGGCGGCCTGCTGGCGGGCGAGGTCGCGCGGGCGGCGGCGCAGGCCCAGCGGGGCGAGGCCGGCGGCGATGGCGCCGGAGGAGACCAGCACGATCTCCCTCTCGCCCCCGCCGCGCACCTTCGCCAGCACGTCGACGAGTGCGTCGACCCGGTCGGCGTCGAGCCCGCCCTCGGCGGTGGTCAGCGACGAGGAGCCGACCTTGACGACGATCCTGCGGGCCTCGTTCACGGCTTGCCTTGCCCCTGCCACCTGTGGTTCTTCCCCTCGTTCGCGGTCCGGCTGCCCGCCCCGCAATCTACGCGAGGCGGGCGCCGGGCCGCGCGTCCGTTCCGGTGGCCGGACGGCCGGCGGCGGGCCGTCTGCTCAGAGGCCCGACCAGAAAGGGGAGTCCGATCGGCTCGCGGCGTCCGGTGCGTGCGAGCGCAAGGAGCCAAAGCGCCCTCGTGGCGGAGCCACGTGGGCGTTTCGGCAACGCGGCGAGCGTGCGTGCCGGACGCCGCGAGCCGGGCGCCCCTTCTGTTCGGGGCTCTCAGCCGTGCAGGTGCCGCCAGCCCCGCCAGGCCGACTGGATCATGTCGTCCAGGCCGTACCGCGCGGTCCAGTCCAGCTCGCGCCGGATGCGGTCGGCGGACGCCACCACGCGGGCCGGGTCGCCGGGCCTGCGGTCCGCGACCACCGGCGCGAGGTGCTCGTTGCCGGTGATCTTGAGGATGCGGTCGACCATCTCGCGCACGGAGCTGCCCTCGCCGCGCCCGATGTTGAGGACGAGGGAGGTGCCGGCCTCGGCCTCGCCCAGACGCCGGGCCGCCGCGAGGTGGGCGGAGGCGATGTCCTCGACGTGAATGTAGTCGCGGACGCAGGTGCCGTCCGGTGTGGCGTAGTCGTCGCCGAAGACGCGGGGGGCCTCGCCGGCCTCCAGGCGCTCGAAGACCATGGGGATGAGGTTGAAGACGCCGGCGTCGGCCAGCGCGGGCTCGGCGGCGCCCGCCACGTTGAAGTAGCGCAGGGAGGCGGCGCGGATGCCGTGCGCCCGGGCGGCGGCGGCGATCAGCCACTCGCCGACCAGCTTGGTCTCGCCGTACGGGCTCATCGGCGCGCAGGGGGTGTCCTCCGTGACGAGGTCCACGTCCGGCATGCCGTAGACCGCGGCGGAGGAGGAGAACACGAGCTTGCCGACGCCCGCGTCCGTCATGGCCTCCAGGAGGGTCTGCAGGCCGGTGACGTTCTCCCGGTAGTAGTGGAGCGGACGCTCGACGGACTCGCCGACCTGCTTCTTGGCCGCGATGTGCACCACGCCTGTCACAGCATGGTCACGAATCGTCCGGGCGAGCAGGGGCGCGTCCAGCACACTGCCGACGACCAGCGGCACTCCCTCGGGCACCCGCTCGGTGCTGCCGGTGGACAGGTCGTCGTAGACGACGACGCGTTCACCGCCCGCCGTCATCGCGCGCACCACATGCGCGCCGATGTATCCGGCTCCGCCCGTGACCAACCAGCTCATCCTCGTGCCTCCCGGGTCGTTGTCACTGGGTGCAGACTCGTCCGTGGGCCTGGGAAAATCGAGTCGGACACAACAGGCATAAGGGAATAAATGCCCTTATGCCTGCTCCAGCGCGAGCAAGTTCCGCAGTCGCCCCGGAGCGGCCCGCCCGGCCCCCTTTTCCGGATCCTCCGGCACCTCCGGGCCCTTGATGCCTCCGCTGCCTCATTCACGGAAACTTCATGTGAATCCTTTACGCTGACGCGGCGGCGCGCTCCAGGTCCCGTACCCAAAACACATTCCGGCCCCAGTCCGCGCCCCGTGGTCAGTTCTCGGAACAGGTTGCAAGGATGCCCAAACTCTCTCTCGTCGTCCCCGTGTACAAGGTGCAGGGCTACCTGCCCGAGTGCCTTGACTCCGTGCTCGGCCAGGACTACACGGACTTCGAGGTCATCGCGGTCGACGACTGTTCGCCGGACGGATCGGGGGCCATTCTCGACGAGTACGCGCGGCGCGACGCGCGGATTCATGTGATTCACCTCACGGAAAACGTCGGCCTGGGGCGCGCGCGGAATGCGGGACTGGAAAAGGCGCAGGGTGAATACGTGCTGTTCCTGGATAGCGACGACACGCTGTCCGACGGGGCCCTGAGGGCGATATCCGAGCGCCTGGAAGCCACCTCGGATCCCGAGATACTCGTCTTCGATTACGCCCGCACCTACTGGGACGGCAAGGTCCGCCCCAACCAGCGCGCGGACCTGCTCCGGCAGGACGGGCCGGACGTCTTCACCCTCGCCGAGCGACCGCAGCTGCTCGACCTGCTCCAGATCGTCTGGAACAAGGCCTACCGCCGCGACTTCATCGACCGCACCGGCCTCACCTTCCCGCCCGGGTACTACGAGGACGCCCCCTGGACGTTCTGCTCGCTGATCAGCGCCGAGCGGATCGCCCTGCTGGACCGGGTGTGCGTGCTGTACCGGCAGCGCCGCGAGGGCGGCAACATCCTCAAGACGGTCAGCCGCAAGCACTTCGACGTCTTCGACCAGTACCGCCGCGTCTTCGAGTTCCTCGACGCGCACGAGGAGCTCGACCGGTGGCGCGGACCGCTGTTCCGCAAGATGGTCGACCACTACCTGACCGTGCTGGAGCGCCCGGGCCGCCTGCCGCAGAAGGCCCGCGCGGAGTTCTTCCACCGCGCCTCCGCCGACTACCGCGCCCGCCTGCCCCAGGGCTTCCAGCGCCCGCCGGGCGGCCGCGGCCACAAGTACGCCCTGCTGGAGCGCGACGCGTACGCGGTCATGGTGAGCGCCTCCACCGCGATGAAGCTGCGCCAGACGGTCAAGAAGCGCACCCGCGACGCGCTCAACCGCTCCAAGCGCAGCGTGATGGGCGTCCACTACCAGTCGCAGCTGCGGCTGCCGCTGGACGAGAACCTGGTGCTGTTCTCCGCCTACTGGAGCCGCAGCGTCGCGTGCAACCCCGCGGCCATCGACGCCGAACTGGCCCGGCTGGCCCCGCACCTGCGCCGCGTGTGGGCCATCCGGCCGGACGCGGTGGACCGGGTGCCCAAGGGCGTGGAGTACGTCCGCGTCGGCTCGCGCGCGTACTGGACGGCCGTGGCGCGCGCCAAGTACCTCGTCAACAACGTGAACTTCCCCGATGCCGTGGTGAAGCGGGAGGGCCAGATCCACCTCCAGACCCACCACGGCACGCCGCTGAAGACGATGGGCCTGGACCAGCAGAAGTACCCGGCCTCCACCCGCATGGACTTCGCCAAGCTCATGGAGCGGTGCGACCGCTGGGACTACAGCATCAGCTCCAACCGCTTCTCCACCGCCGTCTGGGAGCGGGTCTACCCCTGCTCCTACGTCTCGCTGGAGACGGGCTACCCGCGCAACGACATCCTGGTCACCGCCGGCGCCGAGGAGGTGCGCCGGGCCCGGAAGGCCCTCGGGCTCGCCGACGGCGACAAGGCGTTCCTGTACATGCCGACCCACCGCGAGTACCAGCCCGGCTTCACCCCGAGCCTGGACCTGGCCCGGCTGGCCGACGAGCTCGGCCCCGACGTCACCCTGATGCTGCGCGGCCACTACTTCTACGGCAGCTCCCCGCACATCGCCGAACTGCGCCGCAGCGGCCGGATCGTCGACGTGTCCGGGCACCCGCGCGTGGAGGAGCTGTACCTCGCCGCCGACGCGCTGATCACCGACTACTCCTCGGCGATGTTCGACTACGCCGTCCTGGACCGTCCGATCATCGTCTACGCGCCCGACTGGGACATCTACTCGGTCGTGCGCGGCACCTACTTCGACCTCCTGGAGGAGCCGCCCGGCGCGGTGGCCACCTCGCAGGCCGAGCTGATCAGGCTGCTCGGGTCGGGTGACTACGACAGCCGGGACGCGGCCGGGCGCCGGGACGCCTTCCGCCGGCGCTTCTGCGAATTCGACGACGGGCACGCAGCCGAACGCGTGGTCCGGCGCGTCTTCCTCGGTGACAAGACCCCGCTGCCCTTCGTCCCGTTCGACGAACGCTCCCACGCCCCGACTCCCGCCCAGGCGCTCGGACCGGTCGAGCGGGCCTGACCCCCGAAAGGAGATCCACCAGGCCATGGCCCCTCGGCTCGGTGTCATCGTCCCGTCCACGACGCAGAGCGTTCTCTTCCGGCCTGCCTGGACTCGCCGGCCGCGCAGACCTTCCGCGACCTCGAGATCCTGACGGTCGACGACGGCTCCCCCGACGACTCGGCGGCCATCTCCGCCAGGTACGCGGCCCGCGACGAGCGGTTCACCCTGATCCGCAAGGAGAACACCGGCCTCGGCGCGGCCCGCAAGCGCACTCACACAGCGGAGTACCCCCGGCTCACAGCCGACCGCATCGCCTGCGACAAGGTCTTCCGGCGCACCTTCCGAAAGAAGCGCCGCTTCTCCTTCCCCGAGGGCATCCCCACGAGGACATCCCCGTCGTGCTGCCGGACGCGACCGCGGAGTGCCACGAGGCCTTCCTGGAGGCCGCCAACCGCTGCCCGGACACCATCGGCCCCAAGGCCGTCATGGTGCTGCCCACGGACCTGCGGGTCCGGTGGCTGCCGGCAGCGCGAGCACGCCATGTCCGAGCTGATCGCGCTGCCGGCCTCCCAGCGCCGCAAGGAGCCGGTCGAGGTCTCCGGCACCTTCCGCAAGTACGCCGGCTGCCGCACGCTGGAGGAGGCGGGCTTCGAACTGCCCAAGGCGGCCCTGCGCATCGGCGGCGGCCTGTCGCTGCGCGCCCCGCCGGCCTCCGTCACCTGGCAGGACGGCAAGCTCCACCTCGCGGGCAGCGCGTGCATCGACAAGACCGACCTGCCGTCCAAGCGGAGCAGCGTCAAGGTCGTCCGGCTCAAGCGGGACGGCTCCCGCCGCCGCATGTTCCCGCCGGCCAGGAACGTCCACCGCCCGGAGTGCACCACGGGCTCCGGCCAGCGCCGCTACCACTACGACTGGGCGGGCTGGGAGCTGGGGCCGGACCCCGCCAAGCTGCGCAAGGGCGGCACCTGGCGGGAAGGGCTGCGGCACGTCGGCATCAACGTGTACGCCTCCGGCCTGGTGCGCCGCAGCGGCATCTGGGCGCGCGGCGGCCCCGCACGTTGGACGGGGACGGGCCGCCCGACGTTGTCCACCGAACGGTCACGATCGGACACGTCGGCGGAGGACCGGCGCACATACCGCGCACCGGCACCGCACGCTGCCGCACGACACCGTCCGGGCCGGTCTCGCGGACGACAACCGCCGGCGCCCGGGAGGACGAACCTCTCAGAGCAACGAACCTCTCTAGAACGGCTCGAAGTCGTCGAACTCCCGCTGCGCCTCGTCCCGCTCGGCCTGCCGGTCCCGGCGCCGCTGTGCGGCCGGGCGGGGCGCCTCCAGACGGTGGTCCTCGCCACGCCGGCCGAGCATCTCGGCGCCGGCCATCACCGACGGCTCCCAGTCGAAGACGACCGCGTTCTCCTCGGGACCGATGGCGACACCGTCCCCGGAGCGGGCGCCCGCCTTCATCAGCTCCTCCTCGACGCCGAGGCGGTTGAGCCGGTCGGCGAGGTAGCCGACGGCCTCGTCGTTGTTGAAGTCGGTCTGCCGCACCCAGCGCTCCGGCTTCTCGCCGCGCACCCGGAACAGGCCGTCGTCCTCGCGCGTGACGGTGAAGCCCGCGTCGTCGACCGCCTTGGGCCGGATCACGATGCGCGTCGCCTCTTCCCTGGGCTTGGCGGCACGCGCGGCGGCCACCAGCTCGGCCAGCGCGAACGACAGCTCCTTCAGCCCGGTGTGCGCGACCGCCGACACCTCGAACACGCGGTATCCGCGCGCCTGGAGCTCCGGCCGCACCATCTCGGCGAGATCCTTGCCGTCCGGTACGTCGATCTTGTTCAGGACGACGATCCGCGGACGGTTGTCGAGGCCGCCGTACTGCCGCAGCTCCTCCTCGATGACGTCGAGGTCGGAGACGGGGTCGCGGTCGGACTCCAGCGTGGCCGTGTCCAGCACGTGCACCAGCACGCTGCACCGCTCCACGTGCCGCAGGAACTCCAGTCCCAGCCCTCTGCCCTGGCTGGCGCCGGGGATGAGGCCGGGGACGTCGGCGATCGTGTAGACGGTCGAGCCGGCCGTCACCACGCCCAGGTTGGGCACCAGGGTGGTGAAGGGGTAGTCGGCGATCTTCGGCTTGGCCGCGCTGAGGACGGAGATCAGCGACGACTTGCCCGCGCTCGGGTAGCCGACCAGCGCCACGTCGGCGACGGTCTTCAGCTCCAGCACGATCTCGCACACGTCACCGGGCTCGCCGAGCAGCGCGAAGCCGGGCGCCTTGCGCCGCGCGGAGGCCAGCGCCGCGTTGCCGAGGCCGCCCCGGCCGCCCTGCGCGGCGACGTAGGAGGTGCCGTGGCCGACCAGGTCGGCCAGGACGTTGCCCGCCTTGTCGAGGACCACGGTGCCGTCCGGCACCGGCAGGACCAGGTCCTGGCCGTCCTTGCCGGAGCGGTTGCCGCCCTCGCCGGGCTTGCCGTTGGTGGCCTTGCGGTGCGGGGAGTGGTGGTAGTCCAGCAGCGTGGTCACCGACTGGTCGACGGTGAGGATCACGTCGCCGCCACGGCCGCCGTTGCCGCCGTCCGGGCCGCCCAGCGGCTTGAACTTCTCACGGTGGACGGAGGCACAGCCGTGGCCTCCGTTACCCGCGGCGACGTGGAGTTCGACGCGGTCCACGAAGGTGGTCATGGTGGGGTGCCTCCTGGGGGTGCCCCGGCCGGGGCCGGGGAAGTACGGGGTTGTTCTCTGCTTTAACGCTTCAACGCTTTAACGCGCGAAAGGCGGACCCGCTTCCCGTCGGGGAAGTGAGGTCCGCCTCGCGAAAGTGTCCGATCAGGCGACCGGAACGATGTTCACGACCTTGCGGCCACGGTGGGTGCCGAACTGCACCGAACCGGCCTGCAGGGCGAACAGCGTGTCGTCGCCGCCACGGCCGACACCGGCGCCCGGGTGGAAGTGGGTGCCGCGCTGGCGGACCAGGATCTCACCCGCGTTGACGACCTGACCGCCGAAGCGCTTCACGCCGAGCCGCTGGGCGTTGGAGTCGCGACCGTTCCGGGTGGACGATGCGCCCTTCTTGTGTGCCATCTGTTCTCAGTCCCTTACTTCGCAGCCGTGGGGATCTCAGTGACCTTGATCGCCGTGTACTGCTGGCGGTGGCCCTGACGACGACGGTAGCCGGTCTTGTTCTTGTAGCGCAGAATGTCGATCTTCTGGCCCTTGTGGTGGTCCACGACCTCGGCCTGGACCTTGATGCCGGCCAGCACCCACGGGTCGCTGGTCACGGAGTCGCCGTCGACGAGCAGCAGGGTCGAGAGCTCGACCGTGTCGCCGACCTTGGCGGTGGAAATCTTGTCAACCTCGACGATGTCGCCGACAGCAACCTTGTGCTGCCGACCACCGCTGCGCACGATCGCGTACACGCGGAACTCACTCTCTACGCTCGGGGAACGGCACCCCCGCAGGCCAGCCGCCCGGATTGACGGACGGCCTCTCCCGGCCAGCCCTGTGTCCGGGAGGAAGAGGTTTACGGGGATGTGGCGTGTCAGTGGACACGCCGACGGTCAAGGTTACGGGGCCCTGCCCACAGGGGTCAAACCGGGCCCCTTCGGCCCGGCCGGCGACCGGCGGGAGGGCGGGCCGGGCGGGCCGGACGGGCCGGGTCAGTACCGGCAGGCGATCTCCCGGCCCTTGGCGAGATCGTCGTGGTTGTCGATCTCGACCCACCGCACGTCGCCGATCGGCGCCACGTCGACCTGGAAACCGCGGTC
>NZ_JBEXTV010000097.1:0-16815 GCF_040628835.1 Streptomyces sp. NPDC006134
ACCCGCCGCTCTTCTTATCTGCTTCTGACGGATCTCCGCGGCGTCGCGACGCCCGGCACGCCCTCTCGCCGCACGGGGCGGAGGGCCAGGTGGCTCCGCCACACGACCCTCCGCCCCGCACGCCGAGAGCACGCACCGAACGCCGCTCCTTCTTCCGCGGAGATCCGTCAGAAGCCCCCTGGCCCCGGCCGATTTCCGCCCCGCAGGACCGCCCGGCTAACCTCGTTTGCCATCACCCTCCCCCGGGCTCCCGGCTTCGCCGGAGCGGGGGACCACCAGCAGCAGGAGATACGAGAACCATGGCGAACGCACCGGTCCAGCGCATGTCCCAGTTGTTGGCGAAGACGTTGCGCGACGACCCGGCGGACGCCGAGGTCCTCAGCCACAAGCTGCTCGTCCGCGCCGGCTACGTCCGCCGCACCGCCGCCGGCATCTGGACCTGGCTCCCGCTGGGCAAGAAGGTCCTCGCCAACGTCGAGCGGATCGTCCGCGAGGAGATGGACGCCATCGGCGCCCAGGAGGTGCTGCTCCCGGCCCTGCTGCCGCGCGAGCCGTACGAGGCGACCGGCCGCTGGGACGAGTACGGCCCCGAGCTGTTCCGCCTCAAGGACCGCAAGGGCGGCGACTACCTCCTCGGCCCCACCCACGAGGAGATCTTCACCCTCCTCGTGAAGGACCAGGCGTCCTCCTACAAGGACCTGCCGGTCATCCTGTACCAGATCCAGACCAAGTTCCGCGACGAGGCCCGCCCGCGCGCGGGCATCCTGCGCGGCCGCGAGTTCCTGATGAAGGACTCCTACTCCTTCGACGTAGCCGACGAGGGCCTCGCCGAGTCCTACGCCCTGCACCGCCAGGCCTACCAGCGCATCTTCGAGCGCCTCGGCCTCGACTACCGCATCTGCGCCGCCACTGCCGGCGCCATGGGCGGCTCCAAGTCGGAGGAGTTCCTCGCCCCGGCCGGTGCCGGCGAGGACACCTTCGCGGACTGCCCGAACTGCGACTTCGCCGCCAACACCGAGGCGATCACCTACGAGCTGAAGCCGGTGGACGCCGCGGACGTCCCCGCCGCCGAGGACATCCCGACCCCGGACACCCCCACCATCGAGACCCTCGCCGCCTCCCTCGGCGTCCCGGCCTCCGCCACCCTGAAGAACCTCCTCGTCAAGGTCGACGGCGAGATCGTCGCCATCGGCGTCCCCGGCGACCGCGAGGTCGACCTGGACAAGGTCGAGGCCCACTTCGCCCCGGCGGCCGTCGAGATGGTCACCGAGGCGGACTTCGCGGCCCGCCCCGACCTGGTCCGCGGCTACGTCGGCCCGCAGGGCCTGGAGAAGGTCCGCTACCTCGCCGACCCGCGCGTGGCCCCCGGCACCGCCTGGATCACCGGCGCCAACAAGGCCGACACGCACACCAGGAACGTCGTCGCGGGCCGCGACTTCGAGGTCGACGAGTACGTCGACGTCGTGGTCGTCCAGGAGGGCGACCCCTGCCCCAAGTGCGGCACCGGCCTGAAGCTGGACCGCGCCATCGAGATCGGCCACATCTTCCAGCTGGGCCGCAAGTACGCCGACGCCCTCAAGCTCGACGTCCTCGGCCAGAACGGCAAGCCGGCCCGCGTCACCATGGGCTCCTACGGCATCGGCGTCTCCCGCGCCGTCGCCGCCCTCGCCGAGCAGCACGCCGACGACAAGGGCCTGGTCTGGCCCAAGGAGGTCGCCCCGGCCGACGTCCACGTCGTCGCCGCCGGCAAGGCCCTCCAGACCGAACTGGCCCTCGACGTCTCCGGCAGGCTGGCCGCCGCCGGCGTCCGCGTCCTGGTGGACGACCGGGCCGGCGTCTCGCCCGGCGTGAAGTTCACCGACGCCGAGCTGATCGGCGTCCCGACGATCCTGGTCGCCGGGCGGCGCGCCGGCGAGGGCGTCGTCGAGCTCAAGGACCGCCGCACCGGCGAGCGCGAGGAGCTCCCGGTCGAGGAGGCCATCGCCCGCCTGACGGCCTGACCCGACGGCGAGGGGGCGCCCGCGGCCTGCGGGCGCCCCCTCGCCGTACGCGCGCCTACAGCCAGCCCGCGAACTCCAGCAACAGCTCCGCGTCCTTCTCCCGGCCGACCCGGCGGGCCCGTACGCCCGACTCCACCGCCCGGAACAGCGTCCAGCCGCGCAGCCGCTCCTGGTCGACCTCCAGCGACTCCGCGAGCCGCTTGATCCGCCGCCGGGTCGTCGTCGCGCCCGACGGCTGCGCGATCAGGTCCTCCACCCGGTCCCGCACCAGCCGCGCCAGGTCGAAGGCGCTCTCGCCGACCACCGGGTCCGGCCCCACGGCCAGCCACGGCATCCGGTCCCCGGCCAGCACCTTGCTCTGCCGGAACGTGCCGTGCAGCAGCAACCGCTCGGGCGGCGCGGCCAGCAGCTCCTCGCGTGCCGTGAGCGCCGCCTCCACCAGCGGCGCCACCTCCGGATCGGCCGCGGCGCCCGCCCGCATGGCCTCGGCCTGCCGCCCGGTCCGCTCCGCCACCGTCTCGAACCGGTGCCCGGCGGGCGGTTCGACCCACAGCCGCCGCAGCGTCCCCGCCGCCTCCAGCAGCGCCTTCGCCTCCGGCAGCGACCGCACCGACACGTCCGGGTGCAGCCGCTCCAGCAGCAGGACGCCCTCGGCCGCGTCCGTGTCGTCGAGCAGCCGTACGGCGCCCCGGCCGCCCCAGTGCGCGAGCGCGGCCCGCTCGCTGCCCGGACGCGCCCGCGGCGGGGCCAGCTTCAGCACGGCCGGTGCCCCGTCCGCCCGCCGCACCAGCACGACCAGGCTGCTGCGCCCGCCGGGCACCTGCACCCGCTCGACGGTCAACCCGCGTAGCGCGACGGCGCGCTGCGCCAGCGAGGGCAGCCGCTCCAGCCAGTCGTCACCGTCCGGTGCCGTCTCACCGAGCGCCCTGACCAGACGCCGCGGCGGTTCGAAAGCCATGCGCGAGTCGTTCCCTTCCCGTACGTGTTCCCCCCGTGCGTGTTCTCCCGTGCGTGTTCTCCCGTGCGTGCTCACGCCGTCGGTGCCGCCGAGGCCGGCGGGCCGGCGGCGGCCCGCTCGGCCAGACCAGGGAAGGCTACGCTCGTGCCGCGCCAGCGCACCGCCCGGACCGCCGCCTCCCGCAGCGCGTCCGCCGCCGCGGCCCGCCGCCCGCCCGGGGCCGCGCGCACCAGGTCGGAGTAGACCCCGGCCACCCTGTCCTCCAGTTCGGCCGCCAGCCGCACCGCCGCCTCGGCGTCCGGCACCGGGAAGGGCAGCGCGTAGCCCGCCGCCGCGGCGACCGGCTCCCCGCCCCGGTCGCGGATCTGACGCACCAGCGCGTCCCGGCGCGCGCGGTGCGCGTCGTAGGCCGCGCGCGCCTGGGCGCGCCGCTCCTCGCCGATCCGGCCGCCGACGACCCCGTAGCCGTACACCGCCGCGTGCTCGGCCGCCAGCGCCGCCTGAAGGGCGTCCAGCTCCCGGTCTTCCGCCTCGCTCACCCGTCACCCTCCGTCAGCAGATACACGTGCGCCGCCCCGGCCGCCGCCACCGAGGCCAGCAGCCGCGCCAGTTCGCCCGGCACGTCCGCCAGCGCCCCGGCCCGCCGGTCGGCCAGCGCCCGCTCGGCCGCGGCCAGCCCGGCCAGGGCCTCCTTCTCGTCCCCCGGCACGGCGGCCGGCGGGGAAGCGGAGGGCGACACCCGGGCGGGGGGCGTCTCCGGCCCGGCCGCCCCGGCACCGCCGAACGCCTCCGCGTGCCGCACGACTTCCTCCCGCAGCGGCCGCAGCCGCCCGGCCAGCCCCGGATGCGCGGCGATCACCGCGTCGTAGCGCGCGGCCAGCCGTCCGCTGTCGCGGGCGGCCCGCGCGCGGACCCGTTCGGCAGTCGCCGGGCTGCCGCCCGTACTGCCGGAGCCCGGCCCGGACGAGCAGCCCGCGAGCAGGGCGGCCCCGGCGGCCGAGGCGAGCAGGCTCCTTCTGCGCGGCCCCCGGCGGGCGCGCGGCGATGAGGTGAACGGCGGCACGGCAGACGTCCTCGGGAACTCGTACGAAGCGAACGCGACAGGAATGCGGCAGAGATGCGACAAGGGTGCGACAGGAATACGACAGGAATACGGCAGCGAAGGGGACTTGAAAGGAAAAGGAAGCGGGAGGGAGACGGACGGAAGTGACTCGAAGCGATCTGGAACGCGGGGCGGCGCGCCCGTGATCACGGTACCCGGGCACCCGCCCGGCACCACTCAGCGGCACCGCTCGCCGCCGCCGCGCTGCCCGGGTGGACGGCAACACCCTCCCGGACCGGATACCCTTTGACCAGACACGCGACCATCCCACAACAGCACACGCGGCCGAGGAGTCACCCGGATGAGCACCACCCAGAGCGAGAGGCTGCGAGAACTGCTGGAACCGCTCGTCACCTCCCAGGGTCTGGATCTCGAGGAGATCGCGGTGGACTCGGTCGGACGCAAGCGGGTGCTGCGCGTCGTCGTCGACTCCGACACCGGTGCCGACCTGGACCGGATCGCCGATGTGAGCCGCGCGCTCTCGGCGAGGCTCGACGAGAGCGACGCGATGGGCGAGGGCGAGTACACCCTCGAAGTGGGAACCCCGGGCGCGGAGCGCCTCCTCACGGAACACCGGCACTACGTGCGCGCCACCGGCCGGCTGGTGAAGTTCCAGCTGACGGAGGGCGGCGAGCTGGTGGCCAGAATCCTGACCGTCGACGACGACGGTGTCGACGTCGAGGTCCCCGGGGTCAAGGGGCGCAAGCCCACCGCACGCAGACTCGCCTTCGGCGACATCGCCAGGGCGCGCGTGCAGGTCGAGTTCAGCCGCAAGGACGACACGTCCCACAAGAAGGAAGAGGAGGCGTAGCCGTGGACATCGACATGAGCGCCCTGCGGGGCTTGGTACGGGAGAAAGAGATCTCCTTCGACCTGCTGGTCGAAGCGATCGAGTCCGCCCTCCTCATCGCCTACCACCGCACCGAGGGAAGCCGCCGGCACGCGCGCGTGGAGCTCAACCGGGAGACCGGACATGTGACCGTGTGGGCGAAGGAGGACCCCGAGGACCTCGAGGAGGGCCAGGAGCCCCGCGAGTTCGACGACACCCCGTCCGGCTTCGGCCGTATCGCCGCCACCACCGCCAAGCAGGTCATCCTGCAGCGGCTGCGCGACGCCGAGGACGACGCGACGCTCGGCGAGTACGCCGGCCGCGAGGGCGACATCGTCACCGGCGTGGTCCAGCAGGGCCGCGACCCGAAGAACGTGCTGGTCGACATCGGCAAGCTGGAGGCCATCCTGCCCGTGCAGGAGCAGGTCCCCGGCGAGACCTACCCGCACGGCATGCGCCTGCGGTCGTACGTCGTCCGGGTCGCCAAGGGGGTGCGCGGCCCGTCCGTGACCCTGTCCCGGACCCACCCCAACCTGGTGAAGAAGCTCTTCGCCCTGGAGGTGCCGGAGATCGCCGACGGTTCCGTCGAGATCGCCGCGATCGCCCGTGAGGCCGGTCACCGCACCAAGATCGCCGTCCGCTCCACCCGGTCGGGCCTGAACGCCAAGGGCGCCTGCATCGGCCCCATGGGCGGCCGTGTGCGCAATGTCATGGCCGAGCTGAACGGCGAGAAGATCGACATCGTCGACTGGTCGGAGGACCCGGCCGAGATGGTGGCGCACGCGCTCTCGCCCGCCCGCGTCTCCAAGGTGGAGATCGTGGACATGGCGTCCCGGTCCGCGCGGGTGACCGTGCCCGATTACCAGCTGTCGCTGGCGATCGGCAAGGAAGGGCAGAACGCCCGGCTCGCGGCCCGGCTGACCGGCTGGCGCATCGACATCCGCCCGGACACCGAGCAGCCGGCGGAATAGCCCGCGACCGGCCGGGAAAGAGATCGTTGGGCCGACCGGGGAATAGATCCGGGCCGTGGAACGCTGAGATCACGACAGCTTCCAGCGCGCCACGTGTTCGATTCTTCCCCCATAGGGGTGAGGTCGGTCCGGGGAGGTAGACTGAAGAGTGTCTGGCCGGACGCATGCCCGCGCATGCCCTGAGCGCACCTGTGTGGGGTGCCGGGAGCGAGCGGTCAAGAACGAGCTGCTGCGGATCGTGGCGGTCGAGGGCGCGTGCGTCCCCGATCCTCGCGGTACGCTGCCCGGCCGGGGTGCGTACGTACACCCCGCCACGGCCTGCCTCGACCAGGCGGTACGCCGCCGGGCGTTCCCGCGGGCACTGCGCGTCCCGGGAGCGCTCGACGTAAAGGCGTTGCGCCATCACGTCGAGCAGGCACAGGGTTGCTGAGGGCAACCTGGTAAGGAAGACGTGCCGCACGGAACCCCGTGCGGTCTGGTACCTCGCGAGTCGAAAGCAGGTCGAGATTGCGATGAGCACTCGATGAGTACGCGATGAGTACGCCCATGAACTAGCGACGGTCCGGACGCAACCCGGACCTCAAAGGAGCGAAGTGGCTAAGGTCCGGGTATACGAACTCGCCAAGGAGTTCGGTGTGGAGAGCAAGGTCGTCATGGCCAAGCTCCAGGAACTCGGTGAATTCGTCCGTTCGGCGTCTTCGACGATCGAAGCGCCTGTCGTACGCAAACTGACTGACGCATTCCAGCAGGGCGGCAACGGCAAGTCCGCCGCCAGGCCGGCGGCCCCCAAGAAGGCCGCCCCCAAGCCCGCCGCGCCGGCCCCGGCGCAGGCGGCTCGTCCGGCTCCGGCCGCCCCGCGGCCGGCCGCCCCCAAGCCCCCGGCGGCCCAGCAGCCCGCGGCTCCGTCGGCGCCCGCGCCGGCCGCCCCCGGTCCGCGCCCGACGCCGGGCCCCAAGCCCGCGCCGCGTCCGGCTCCGGCCGCGCCCGAGTTCACCGCGCCGCCGTCGGCCCCGGCTCCGGCCGCGCCGAAGCCCGGTGGCGCCCGTCCCGGCGCGCCCAAGCCCGGCACCCGTCCGGGCGCCGGTCAGGGCCAGCAGGGCGGCCAGGGCCGTCCCGCCGGTCAGGGCGGCGGACGTCCCGGCGCCCCGGCGCCGCGTCCGGGTGCCCGTCCGGCCGGTCCGCGTCCGGGCAACAACCCCTTCACCTCCGGTGGCAACGCCGGCATGGCGCGCCCTCAGGCGCCCCGTCCGCAGGGCCCGCGTCCGGCCGCGCCCGGCGCCCCCGGCCCGCGTCCGCAGGGTCCCGGCGGTGCCCAGGGCGGCGGTCCCCGTCCCCAGGCTCCGGGCGGTCCGCGCCCGACCCCGGGCTCGATGCCGCGTCCGCAGGGCGGTCCCCGTCCCGGCGGCGGCCCCGGCGGCCCGCGTCCGAACCCCGGCATGATGCCGCAGCGTCCCGCTGCCGGCCCGCGTCCCGGCGGCGGCCCCGGCGGCCGTGGTCCGGGCGGTGCGGGCCGTCCCGGCGGTGCCGGTCGTCCGGGCGGCGGCGGCTTCGCCGGCCGTCCCGGCGGTGGCGGCGGTGCCGGTCGTCCCGGTGGCGGCGGCGGTTTCGCCGGTCGTCCCGGTGGTGGCGGCGGCTTCGGTGGCGGCGGTGGCCGTCCCGGCTTCGGCGGCCGTCCCGGCGGTCCCGGTGGCCGTGGTGGCACGCAGGGCGCCTTCGGCCGTCCCGGCGGTCCCGCGCGTCGCGGCCGCAAGTCGAAGCGGCAGAGGCGCCAGGAGTACGAGGCCATGCAGGCCCCGTCGGTCGGCGGCGTGATGCTGCCTCGCGGCAACGGCGAGACCATTCGCCTGTCGCGCGGTGCCTCGCTCACCGACTTCGCGGAGAAGATCAACGCCAACCCGGCGTCGCTCGTCGCGGTCATGATGAACCTCGGCGAGATGGTCACCGCGACCCAGTCCGTCTCCGACGAGACGCTGGAGCTCCTCGCCGGCGAGATGAACTACACCGTTCAGATCGTCAGCCCGGAGGAGGAGGACCGCGAGCTGCTCGAGTCCTTCGACATCGAGTTCGGCGAGGACGAGGGCTCCGAGGAGGACCTGGTCGTCCGTCCGCCGGTGGTGACCGTCATGGGTCACGTCGACCACGGTAAGACCCGACTGCTCGACGCGATCCGCAAGACGAACGTCATCGCGGGCGAGGCCGGTGGCATCACCCAGCACATCGGTGCCTACCAGGTCGCGACCGAGGTCAACGACGAAGAGCGGAAGATCACCTTCATCGACACCCCGGGTCACGAGGCGTTCACCGCCATGCGTGCCCGCGGTGCGCGGTCGACGGACATCGCGATCCTCGTCGTCGCGGCCAACGACGGCGTCATGCCGCAGACGGTCGAGGCCCTGAACCACGCCAAGGCGGCCGACGTGCCGATCGTGGTCGCGGTCAACAAGATCGACGTCGAGGGCGCCGACCCGACCAAGGTGCGCGGTCAGCTGACCGAGTACGGCCTGGTGGCCGAGGAGTACGGCGGCGACACCATGTTCGTCGACATCTCCGCCAAGCAGGGTCTGCACATCGACTCCCTGCTGGAGGCCGTGGTCCTCACCGCCGACGCCTCGCTCGACCTGCGGGCCAACCCGAACCAGGACGCGCAGGGCATCGCGATCGAGTCCCGCCTCGACCGCGGCCGCGGTGCCGTGGCGACGGTCCTCGTCCAGCGAGGCACGCTGCGGGTCGGCGACACGATGGTGGTGGGCGACGCCTACGGCCGCGTCCGCGCCATGCTCGACGACAACGGCAACAACGTGGCCGAGGCCGGCCCGTCGATGCCGGTCCAGGTCCTGGGCCTGACCAACGTCCCGGGCGCCGGCGACAACTTCATCGTGGTCGACGAGGACCGTACGGCCCGCCAGATCGCGGAGAAGCGCGCCGCCCGTGAGCGGAACGCCGCGTTCGCCAAGCGCACGCGCCGCGTCTCCCTGGAGGACCTGGACAAGGTGCTCAAGGCCGGCGAGGTCCAGCAGCTGAACCTGATCATCAAGGGTGACGCGTCTGGTTCCGTCGAGGCCCTGGAGTCCTCCCTGCTCCAGCTGGACGTCGGCGAAGAGGTCGACATCCGCGTCCTGCACCGCGGCGTCGGTGCGGTCACGGAGTCCGACATCGACCTGGCGATGGGCTCCGACGCCATCGTGATCGGCTTCAACGTGCGCGCCGCCGGGCGTGCCGCGCAGATGGCCGAGCGCGAAGGCGTGGACGTCCGGTACTACTCGGTCATCTACCAGGCGATCGAGGAGATCGAGGCGGCCCTCAAGGGCATGCTCAAGCCGGAGTACGAAGAGGTCGAGCTCGGCACGGCGGAGATCCGCGAGGTCTTCCGCTCGTCCAAGCTGGGCAACATCGCGGGTGTGCTCATCCGCTCCGGCGAGGTACGCCGCAACAGCAAGGCGCGCCTCATCCGCGACGGCAAGGTCATCGCGGAGAACCTCACCATCGAGGGTCTGCGTCGCTTCAAGGACGACGTCACCGAGATCCGCGAAGGCTTCGAGGGCGGTATCAACCTCGGAAACTTCAACGACATCAAGGTCGACGACGTCATCGCGACGTACGAGATGCGCGAGAAGCCGCGGGCGTAACACCCGGCAGACGGTGGGCACTGGCCGACGGGACATCCGTTCCCGTCGGCCAGTGCCGCGTCCCCGGGCGGGCGCGGGCCGGGCGGAAACTCCGTCGAGGCACCGGGCGCGTTCGGGGTACCGTTCTTGATGTCCCTGCCCGTACGGATGGCAGGGCCATCGATCCCGTACCGGCGGGTGAACCGGTTGCACATGTATGTGGGGACGCTGTCCTTCGACCTCCTCCTCGGCGACGTACATTCGCTGAAGGAGAAGCGCTCCGTCGTCCGCCCGATCGTCGCCGAGCTCCAGCGGAAGTACGCCGTGAGCGTCGCCGAGGTGGACCACCTGGACCTCTACCGCAGGGCCGGTATCGGCCTCGCGGCGGTCTCCGCCGACGCGGGGCACCTGACCGACGTACTGGACCGGTGCGAGCGGCTGGTCGCCGGCCGCCCCGAGGTGGAACTGCTGTCGGTCCGACGGCGCTTCCACGGCGACGACGACTGACGAACCGAGCCGACCCAAGCACGACACGCAGAAAAGAAAGAACGGGAGACGGACCAGTGGCCGACAACGCGCGGGCTAAGAGGCTGGCGGACCTCATCCGAGAGGTGGTGGCCCAGAAGCTGCAGCGCGGGATCAAGGACCCGCGGCTCGGCTCTCACGTCACCATCACGGACACCCGGGTCACGGGTGACCTCCGGGAGGCGACCGTCTTCTACACCGTCTACGGCGACGACGAGGAGCGCAAGGCCGCGGCCGCCGGTCTGGAGAGCGCCAAGGGCGTCCTGCGCTCGGAGGTGGGCCGGGCGGCGGGCGTGAAGTTCACGCCGACCCTCACCTTCGTCATGGACGCCCTGCCGGACACCGCCCGCACCATCGAGGACCTCCTCGACAAGGCGCGGCAGTCCGACGAGAAGGTGCGCGAGGCGTCCGCGGGCGCCTCCTACGCCGGTGGCGCCGACCCGTACAAGAAGCCCGCAGACGAGACGGACGACACCGCCGAATGACCGCCAAGCACACCCCGCCCGACGGCCTTGTCATCGTCGACAAGCCGTCGGGCTTCACTTCGCACGACGTCGTCGCCAAGATGCGGGGCATCGCGAAGACGCGGCGCATCGGGCACGCCGGCACCCTCGACCCGATGGCCACCGGCGTCCTCGTCCTCGGCGTGGAGAAGGCCACCAAGCTCCTCGGGCACCTCGCCCTCACCGAGAAGGAGTACCTCGGCACCATCCGCCTGGGCCAGACGACGCTCACCGACGACGCCGAGGGCGAGATCACCGCCTCCACCGACGCCTCCAAGGTCCGGCGGGAGGACATCGACGCCCGGGTCGCCGGGCTGACCGGCGAGATCATGCAGGTGCCGTCCCGGGTCAGCGCCATCAAGATCAACGGCGTGCGCTCCTACAAGCGGGCGCGGGAGGGCGAGGAGTTCGACATCCCCGCCCGGCCCGTCACCGTCTCTTCCTTCGCCGTGTACGACGTCCGCGACGCCGTCGCCGAGGACGGCACGCCGGTGCTGGACCTGGTGGTGTCGGTGGTCTGCTCCTCCGGCACCTACATCCGCGCGCTCGCCCGTGACCTGGGCGCCGGTCTGGGCGTCGGCGGCCACCTCACCGCCCTGCGCCGCACCCGCGTCGGCCCGTACAAGCTGGACGCGGCGCGCACCCTGGACCAGCTCCAGCAGGAGCTGACCGTGCTGCCGCTCGCCGAGGCGGCGGCCGCCGCCTTCCCGCGCTGGGACGTGGACGACCGGCGCGCCCGGCTGCTCGTCAACGGCGTACGGCTGGAGATGCCCGACACGTACGCGGGCGCCGGTGCCGTGGCCGTCTTCGGGCCCGAGGGCCGCTTCCTGGCCCTCGTCGAGCACCACCGGGGCAAGGCCAAGAGCCTCGCCGTCTTCGGCTGAGAAACACGCGCCTTCCGGGCCGGTACACCCCGCCCGTGGAGCGGCGGCCACGGGGATCTCCAGGCCGCCGCTCCACGGTCCCCCCTCGGTTCCCCCACCCCCTAGGGTGTATCCAAGGCCCCCGGTCTGTTCACCCGTCCGGACGGGCGCTCGGAGTGAACCGGGGGAGCGCAAGGGGGCGCGTTCGGCACACGCTCTGTCCCGCTGATCATCTCCCGCCTAACGTCGGTCCCACGGCAAGGCGGTCGGCGGTGTACGGCGGGGAGGTTCGACGATGTCGTCGCGGAACCGGTCCCGGGAGGAACGCGAGCCCCGCGTCGAGGTGGCCGAAGGGCTCGAAGGATTCGAAGAGCTCGAAGGCCGGGAGCCCCGGGCGCACGCCCCCGACGGCGCCCTGGTCCGCCTCCACGACCCGGCCGGCCGCCTCCGCGGCACCGGATTCGCCGCCGACCACCACGGCACGGTGATCACCAGCCACGAAGCGGTCGACGGCCTGTCCCGCCTCGTCCTGTACGGCGCGGGGGGAAGTGCCCGGGTCGTGACCGCCGACGCGGTGACCCCGCTGCCCCACCGGGACCTGGCCCTGGTCCGCACCGAGGGCCTGGGCGTGGCGCCCCTGCCCGTCACCGTGCGCGACCGGATCGAGCCCGGCACCTACGTGCGGTTCGCCGCGGGCCGCTGGCACGAGGCGCGGATCCTCGGAAGCAGCGAGGTGACATACACGGCCACGGATCGCTTCCACTCCCTCGGCGAGGCACTGGACCTGGCGGTCGGCACGGCGGGGCGGGACGCGCTGCGGCCGGGCGGGGGAGCGGCCGGGGGACCGGTGGTCGACACCGCCACCGGTGCCGTGGTCGGCGTCCTCGGCACCGCCCTGCGCTCCGGGCCGCGTGAGGCCTGCTTCGCCGTGCCGCTGCTCGCCCGGGCCCCCGGCCTCGCCGGAGCGGGACGCTCCCGGCACGCCGACGGCCCGCTCGCCGACCTGCTCGCCGAGAACGCGGCGACGGTCCCGGCGTACGGTGCCGACCTCAATCTGGCGGGCGTCCTCGAACTGACGGCCGCCTCGGCCGGCGAGGACGGCCCGCCGGGACCCCTCGGCACGGGCGGCGCCTCCGCCGTCGTCGTCGAGCCGGTCGAACGGGCGGGCGTCATCCGGGAGGTGCGCGCGTTCGCCGACGGTCCGGCGTCCGTCCTCGGACTCGTCGGGGCGCCCGGCAGCGGCCGTACGACCGCACTCGCGGCCCTCGCCGCTCGCCGCACCCCGGGCCGGGCACCGCTTCCCGCGCTGTGGCTGCGCGGCGCCGACCTGCGGGACGACGACACCTCGGTGGCCGACGCGGTGCGCAGGGCGCTGGCCCGGGCCGCCCGCGTGGTGACCGCGTCGGGCCGCGCCTTTCCCGCCGGCCCGGGCGAGGTCGCCCCGGAGAGCCTGACCCGGGCCGCCCGCACGGCGGGCCGCTCCCTGCTGCTGTTCCTGGACGGCCCTGAGGAGATGCCGCTGCCGGCCCACCGCCTGCGCGAGTGGACCGAGGGGACGGCGAGGTGGCTGCGGGAGACGGGGGCGCGGCTGGTGGTCGCGTGCCGGGCGGAGTACTGGGAGGGGGCGGGGGCGGAGTTTCCGAGGGAGGTGCTGTACGGGGCTGGGGCTGGGGGTGGTGCGGTTGGGGCCGGGGGCGTGAACGGGGCCGGGAGTGCGGCCGGGGCTGGGGGTTCGGCCGGGAACAGGGGTGTAGTCGGGGCCGGGGGTGTGATCAGGGCTGGGAGTGCGGCCGGGGCGGGGGGCGCGGTCGGGGTTGGGGGTGTGGACGGGACTGGGGGAGCGGCCGGGACTGAGGGCGCGATCGAGGCCGGGGGCGCGGCTGGGACCAGTGGGGCGGCCGGGGGCAGGGAGGCGGCTGGGAACGGGGCCGAGGCCGGGGAAACGTTGCGGTTCCGGGGAAGCGCGCTCGTCCCGGCCGTCCCCGGCGGTCCGCCGTTCTGGTTCTCGCTCCGTCCCCTGCCGCCCTGCGTCCCCCTGGGCGACCTCACGGAGGTGGAGGCCCGCCGGGCGCGCGCCCGGTACCGCCTCCCCGAGGGGATCCTGACGGAGGCCGACGCGCGGCATCCGCTGACGCTCCGGCTGCTGTCGGAGGTGTGCGCCGCGCTTCCCGGAGCCCCGGGTTCCGTCCGCGTCGGCCGGGACGAGGTGTTCTCGGCCCACCTGGACCTGATGTGCCTGCGGATCGCGGTCCGCCTCGCCGCGGAGAACGGCCTGCGCGGCACCGCCGTCCGACGGCTGGCGGCCAAGGTCGCCGGGCAGGTCCACGAGGCCGCCCGGCGCAGCCTGGGCCCCGGGCGGGGCACGCTGGACCGGGCGGCGTTCGCGTCGGTGTTCCCCTGGGGGCGGGCTCCGGCACGGCTCGGCGGCGGCACCGGCTGGGCCTTCGCCGTGCTCGCCGAGGGCCTCCTCGTCCCCGCCGCAAACGGCTACCGGTTCGCCCACGAGGAGTTCGCCGACTGGATCCAGGGCATCCACCTCGACCTGGACGAGGCGCTGCGCGTCCTGGTGCACTCCCGCGCCCCGCACGACGGGCACGGCACCCGCCCCGACCCCGTACCGCACCACCGCATCGGCCCCGTCACCGAGGCGATGCTGCACCTCGCCCGCCACCACGGCAGCGATCAACTCGCCGTACGGCTGGAGGACTTGGTGCACGCGCTGGAGGCCGGCCCGCACTCCTGGTGGGCGGCCCGGCTGCTGGGCGAGGTCCTGCCGCGCGTGCCCGACGCGTCGCCGTACACGGACGTCCTGCGGCTGCTCGCCGACCGGATCACGGCCTGGCGCGGGGAGGGCCGCCCCGTACCGGAGGAGTTCGGCCCGGACTTCTGGACCGCGCTCGCCCTGCCCCGGGACGTCTGTGCCGACCTGCTCCGCCGCCTGGTCCTCGCCGACGGGCCGCCGCACGAGCCCGGGCCCCGCTACCTGGGCGCTGCGGCCCGGCTGCTCGCCGACGACCCCGCGGCCGTACAACCGCTCCTGATCCGCTGGTTCGACGACGAGCGGCCGCTGCCCGCCGCCCCGCACGCCACCGTGGCCACGGCCGCACAGGCCCTGCTGCACACCCGGCGCCACCTCGCCCTGGACGACCTCGTCGAGGCGCTCGCCGGCAGCACGCACCGGCGGGCCGACGAACTCCTCACCGTCCTGGCCGAAGAAGAACCGTCCGCCCTGTGTCGGGCCGCCGCCCGGTGGACGCGCGACGAACGCCCCGCCCGGCGTGTGGCGGCGGTGACGTACGGGCTGCGCGCCGCCCCGCACGTCCGTACCGGTGCCGACCGCGACCTGCTGCGCCACGCCGCCCTCCGCCTGCTCGCCCGCCCCGAGGACACCGCCCTGCACGGCGGTGCGCTCGCCCTGCTCGTCCAGGACCCGGACGCCCGCGCACAGCACCTCCCGCAGGCCCTGCGGCACTTCGCGGCGGGTGACCCCTACCTCCCGCCGGGCGCGATGGCCGCCGCCCTGCCCACCCACCCGGAAGCCGTCCTGGACGCCTTCCGGGCCCGGCTGCGCGGAGCCGACGCCGGGGAAGCGCTGCGCAGACTCGCCGACGCCGCCACGCCGGAGCTCGCCGGCCGGGTCGCCGCGGTCGTCGGGGAGGCCGTGGCCGAGCGCCCGGAGAACGTCCGCCACCTGGCCGCGTACGTCGAACAGCGCCTCGACCCGCGGGAGCCCGCCGGATCGGGAGCCGGAGCCGGTGACGTCCGCGCCGTACTCCTGCCCCTGGTCACCGGCCTCCTGGACGGCGGCTCCGAGCCTGTGCGGGCCGCCCTCGCCACCGTGCTCGGCGGCCCCGGCACCCCCGCCTCCGGCCCGCTGCGCGGTGAACTCCTCGACCTCCTCCTGGCGCGCGAGCGCGACCCCGCCGTCCTGGACGCCCTGCTGCGCACCGCCGCCCGCCACGACGGCGACGACCTGCGCGGCCTCGTCCACCGCACCGCCTTCCTCCTCGTGCGCACCCCGGACGGCGCCGCCCGCTTCGACCGCGCCCTGGTCGACCTGGGCCGCCACGTCCCCGGCTTCGCCGCCCGCGTGACCGGCTGGCTGGCCGACGCCCCGGGGGAGTGGGCGGTGCTGGTGGGGCCCAGCGCGCGCCGGACACTGGAGAGCCTGGCGGGCGTCCGGGTCCCCGTATGACCGGACGATCGGACGGACGTACGGGGACCCGGACACCCGGACGGACGTGCGGTGGCCCGGATACCCGGACGCCCGGGCATCCGGACGTACGACGGGTCCGGACAGCCGGACCCCGGCCGGGCGCGTGCGCCCGGTCACACCGCCCATGCCGGTGCGGGCGGGAGGGGGACGGCATGGCACCCTTAGACCTGCGTAGAGGCGTAAATCACGGACACGGGTTCGACGAGTACTCGACAAGGAGCAGTCACAGTGCAGCGCTGGCGTGGCTTGGAGGACATCCCCCAGGACTGGGGGCGCAGCGTCGTCACCATCGGCTCCTACGACGGTGTGCACCGCGGGCACCAGCTGATCATCAAGCACGCCGTGGACCGCGCCCGCGAACTGGGCGTGCCCGCCGTCGTCGTGACCTTCGACCCGCACCCCAGCGAGGTCGTGCGCCCCGGCAGCCACCCGCCGCTGCTCGCCCCGCACCACCGCCGCGCCGAGCTGATGGCCGAGCTGGGGGTGGACGCCGTCCTCGTCCTCCCCTTCACCACCGAGTTCTCGAAGCTGTCCCCGGCCGACTTCGTCGTCAAGGTCCTGGTGGACAAACTGCACGCCAAGGCCGTCGTCGAGGGCCCCAACTTCCGCTTCGGCCACAAGGCGGCCGGGAACGTCGAATTCCTCGCCGAGCAGGGCAAGATCTACGACTTCGAGGTCGAGGTCGTCGACCTGTACGTGAGCGGCGCGGCGGGCGGCGGCGAGCCGTTCTCGTCGACCCTGACCCGGCGCCTGGTCGCCGAGGGCGACGTCGCGGGCGCCGCGGAGATCCTGGGCCGTCCGCACCGCGTCGAGGGCGTGGTGGTCCGGGGCGCCCAGCGGGGCCGCGAGCTGGGCTTCCCGACGGCGAACGTCGAGACCCTGCCGCACACCGCCGTCCCGGCCGACGGCGTCTACGCCGGCTGGCTGCACGCCCAGGGCGAGGCGATGCCCGCCGCGATCTCCGTCGGCACGAACCCGCAGTTCGACGGCACCGAACGCACGGTGGAGGCGTACGCCATCGACCGCGTGGGGCTGGATCTGTACGGGCTGCACGTCGCGGTCGACTTCCTGGCCTTCGTCCGCGGACAGGCGAAGTTCGACACGCTGGAGGCCCTGCTGGAGCAGATGGCCCACGACGTCGAGCGGTGCCGGGAACTGGTGGCCGAGGCCGGGGGACGGGCCTAGGCAGGCCAAAATCGCCCACGAACGCCGGAGGGCCGGCACCATATGGTGCCGGCCCTCC
>NZ_JBEXTV010000098.1:0-15738 GCF_040628835.1 Streptomyces sp. NPDC006134
TCCGATTTCCTCGGTGCTTTCCAGGTTCCCGCTCTCGCGTTTCCCTTTCCGGCGCTTCCGACTCTATCAGATCCTTTCGGGCCTGATTCCCAGTCGGCGGGTTTTGCCTGAGGCTTCCGGACTTTCGTCCGTCGTCCTTTCGGCATTCACTACGTTAGCCGATTTCCCTGCGGGCTCATAATCGAGTCCTGTGAGGCCGAATTCAGGCATGCGGGCACGCCGAATTCGTCCCCGCTGAGGGGAAGTCGTAGGTAGTGGGTTGGCCGCTCCGGCTGCAGGCGATTGCCGTACCCGGTTCAGCGGCTCGGAATACATTACGCGGCTCGCGAGGGCGCGTCAACTTCGGCGGCGCCTCGGAACGTGGGGCCGGTACGGGCTCACCGTCGGGTCGCCGGTGATCCAGAAGCGCCAGGGGTGGATGCCGCCCTCGCCGGCCACTCCGGTGCGGGGGCCGTTGCTGACCTGGTCACGCGGTACGGGGGTGCCGGTGAGGATGCTCAGGGGGGTGTCCTCGGTGGAGCAGGCGTCCGTGCCGTCCAGGGTCCGGTCCACGTCCAGGGCGGTGGCGAGGCGCGCGGGGCCTTTGGCCAGTTCCTTGTCATTGCGGGCCGAGAGCCGACGGGTGCGGGCCAGCTCTGCGCCCTCGATGATCTCGCCGGCGCGGAGCAGGACCCCGCTCGCGCGGCCCTCGGGTCCGCACACGAGGTTCATGCAGAACCACATGCCGTAGGTGAAGTAGACGTACACGTGCCCGGGAGGGCCGAACATCACCGCGTTGCGGGCCGTGCGGCCGCGGTAGGCGTGGGAGCCGGGGTCGTTCGGGCCGTCGTAGGCCTCGACCTCGGTCAGGCGGAGGGCGATCGGACCGTCGGGGGTGCTGCGGACGAGGACGCGGCCCAGGAGGTCGGGGGCGACGTCGAGGACGGGGCGGTCGAAGAAGCTCCTGGGCAGGGGCGTACGGTCGGGGGTCGCGATCATGCCGTCCGAGCGTACTGCAGACGGGTGCCGCACCGGGGTGGTCGGGCGGTCCCCGCCCTGCCAGGGTGGGGCGCGGAACCGGGCACGGCCGGATCGCGTTCCTAGGGGACAGATGTCCGCGGTGATCAGCCGTCCACTGATGAGGGAGAGACATGGCGTTCAAGAAGCTGCTCGCGAGCCTGGGAGCCGGCGGGGCTTCGGTCGAGACGGTGCTGAACGAGGTCAACGTCGTGCCGGGCGGTGTCGTCCAGGGTGAGGTGCGGATCCAGGGCGGGTCCGTCAACCAGCAGATCGAGGCGCTGTCGGTCGGGCTGCAGGCCAAGGTCGAGGTGGAGAGCGGCGACCAGGAGTACAAGCAGGACATCGAGTTCACGAAGGTGCAGCTCGGCGGTGCCTTCGAGCTCCAGGCGAACGCCGTGCACGCGGTGCCGTTCGGGCTGGAGATCCCGTGGGAGACGCCGATCACGGTGATCGACGGGCAGCCGCTGCGCGGAATGAACATCGGCGTGACCACGGAGCTGGCGATCGCGCGGGCCGTGGACTCCGGTGACCTGGACCCGATCAGCGTGCACCCGCTGCCGGCTCAGAAGGCGATCCTGGACGCCTTCATCCAGCTGGGCTTCCGGTTCAAGAACGCGGACCTGGAGCGCGGCCACATCCGGGGCACACGGCAGAAGCTGCCGTTCTACCAGGAGATCGAGTTCTTCCCGCCGCAGCAGTACCGGGGGCTGAACCAGGTGGAGTTGAGCTTCGTGGCCGACGAGCACGCCATGGACGTCGTCCTGGAGATGGACAAGAAGCCGGGGCTGTTCAGCGAGGGCAGCGACACGTTCCGGTCGTTCCAGGTGGGGCTGAACGACTACCAGGGGACCGACTGGGCGGCGTACCTGAACCAGTGGCTGTCCGAGGTCGGCAGCAAGCGCAACTGGTTCTAGGCTCGGGAACCACCGATTCCGCCGATCGGCGTGATCGGGAAACTCCCCAGGAACCGATCAGGAGGTACCGAGGTGACCGAGCTGAAGAGGCCGCCGCTCCCCCATGACTTCCATCCGCCCGTGCCGTCGTTCACGGTGACGAGCGAGGACGTCCAGGAGGGCGCGAGGCTCAAGGACGCTCAGGTCTACGCGGAGGGCAACACCTCGCCGCAGCTGCGGTGGGAGGGCTTCCCGGCCGAGACCAAGAGCTTCGCCGTGACCTGCTACGACCCGGACGCCCCGACGGGCAGCGGGTTCTGGCACTGGGTGGTGTTCGACATCCCGGCCTCGGTGACCGAGCTGCCGGCGGGTGCGGGCAGCGGGAAGTTCGAGGGGCTGCCGGAGGGTGCCGTCCAGGTCCGCAACGACTACGGCACCAAGGACTTCGGCGGTGCCGCGCCGCCGGCCGGTGACGGCCCGCACCGGTACGTCTTCACCGTGTACGCCGTGGACCAGGAGAAGCTGGGGCCGGACGCGGACGCGACGCCCGCGGTCGTGGGTTTCAACCTGCGGTTCCACACGATCGCGCGGGCCCGGCTGATCGGTGAGTACGAGGTGCCCGCCGAAAGCTGAGCAACCGAGCGTTCGCGGAACGTTTGCCCGTCTCTGGTCTTGGAAGTGATCAGAGGCGGGCATGTTTGTTGCCGGGGGGCCGCGGGGGTGGCGGGTTCCCTCGTGGGAGCAGCGGATATTGCGTTGTCCCTCCCGGCGTGCCCGGCCAGAGTTGATCCCAGCCCGCCAGGGGGTGGGCCGGTGCACACGGGAGGTGGGCTGGTATGCGGGACACGCTGGTGCTGAACGCGAGCTTCGAGCCGCTGTCGACGGTGACGCTGAACCGAGCCGTCGTTCTGGTGCTTCAGGACAAGGCCGTCGTCGAACAGGCCCACCCCGAACTGCGGATGCGGGGAGCGGCGGTCGACATACCGGCGCCCCGGGTGATCCGGCTCTGCCAGTACGTACGGGTGCCGTTCCGAAGACGAGCGCCGTGGTCGAGGCGGGGTGTGCTGGTCCGGGACCGGCACCGGTGCGCGTACTGCGGCAGGCGGGCGACGACCGTGGACCACGTGGTGCCGCGGTCGCAGGGTGGGCAGGACACGTGGCTGAACACAGTCGCCGCGTGCGCGGAGGACAACCACCGCAAGGCCGACCGGACGCCGGAGGAGGCGGGGATGGCGCTGCTGCGACAGCCGTTCGAGCCGACGCCGGCGGACGCGATGCTGCTGGCGCTGGGGCAGGAGGACCTCTCTGCGCTGCCGGACTGGTTGGCTCTGGGCGCTGCGTGACGAGCGCCGTAAGGGCTTGAAGAGGCGGTCGGACGCGGGGTGTCCGTGGCCGGTCGCGCAGTGCCCCGCGTCCCTCGGGTGGGCGCGGGGCACTGTGTGTCGGGAGCGGCCGTCAGTCGATGGACGGCTTCTCGCGGCGTTCCGTGCCGCTGTTGCCGTTGCCGCCGGTGGAGCCGCCGTTGGCCGAACCGCCGCCCATGGCGCCGAAGTTGCCCATGGCGCCGGACAGGCCCTTGAGAGCATCCCCGATCTCGCTGGGGACGATCCAGAGCTTGTTGGCGTCGCCTTCGGCGATCTTCGGCAGCATCTGGAGGTACTGGTAGGAGAGCAGCTTCTGGTCCGGGTCGCCGGCGTGGATGGCCTCGAAGACCGTGCGGACGGCCTGGGCCTCGCCCTCGGCGCGCAGTGCGGCGGCCTTGGCCTCACCTTCGGCGCGCAGGATCTGGGACTGCTTCTCGCCCTCGGCGCGCAGGATCTCGGACTGCCGGACACCTTCGGCCTGGAGGATCGCGGCGCGCTTGTCGCGGTCGGCGCGCATCTGCTTCTCCATCGAGTCCTGGATGGAGGTGGGCGGCTCGATCGCCTTGAGCTCGACGCGGTTGACGCGGATGCCCCACTTGCCGGTGGCCTCGTCGAGGACGCCGCGCAGGGCCGCGTTGATCTCCTCGCGGGAGGTCAGGGTCCGCTCCAGGTCCATGCCGCCGATGATGTTGCGCAGCGTGGTGACGGTGAGCTGCTCGATGGCCTGGATGTAGCTGGCGACCTCGTAGGTGGCGGCCCGGGCGTCGGTGACCTGGTAGTAGATGACGGTGTCGATGTTGACGACCAGGTTGTCCTGGGTGATCACCGGCTGCGGCGGGAACGGGACGACCTGTTCGCGCAGGTCGATGCGGTTGCGGATGGTGTCGATGAACGGGACGACGATGTTGAGGCCCGCGTTCAGGGTCCGTGTGTAGCGGCCGAAGCGCTCGACGATGGCGGCGCTGGCCTGTGGGATGACCTGGATCGTCTTGATCAGGGCGATGAAGACCAACACCACCAGGATGATCAGGACGATGATGACCGGTTGCATCGTCGTTCCCCGTCCCCTTCTCCGTCTTCGCCCCTCGGCGCTTCCGGCAGATCTTGCGAATCGTGCACGATCTTACGGCTGTTGAAGATCTTGCTGGTCGAGTCTGACAGACCGTCGCGTGCCCCGGGGGGTGTTCGCGCCACTTGCGTCATGGGAGGTCACATGACGATCGCCGTGGCCCCCTCGATGTCCACGACGTCCACTTCCTGCCCCACTTCGTAGGCGCGGCCGGTGTCGAGGGCGCGCGCGGACCAGACTTCGCCGGCGAGCTTGATCCGGCCGCCGGAGCCGTCGACGCGTTCCAGTACGACGGCCTGTCTGCCTTTCAACGCCTCGACGCCGGAGAGCAGTTGGGGCCTCCGGTTGCGGTGCCGCGCGGCGATGGGCCGTACGACGGCGATGAGGGCGACCGAGACGACGACGAAGACGAGGACCTGGACCACGAGACCTGCGCCGAATCCGGAGGCGGCCGCGGCGGCGACCGCGCCCACGGCGAGCATCCCGAACTCCGGCATCGCGGTCACGACGAGCGGGATTCCGAGCGCTGCCGCGGCGACGAGCCACCACACCCATGCGTCGATGTTGGTCACATGGTCATGGTAGGTCCGCGAACCGGGGCGCGGACAGGGCGCCGTGCGGCTCACGGCGGCATCCGGCCCGCGCACCGGCGCGGTGCCGACAGGCGCCGACAGGTGCCGACAGGTGCCGGCAGATGTCGGCAGGTGCCGGGAAGGGTCAGGACAGCGGGAGGCCCTGGGCGGTCCAGCGGTCCCCGACCTGCTCGACGACGAGCGGCAGGCCGAAGCAGAGGGAGAGGTTGCGGGAGGTGAGCTCGAGCTCGATCGGGCCGGCGGCGAGGACCTTGCCCTGGCGGATCATCAGGACGTGGGTGAAGCCGGGGGCGATCTCCTCGACGTGGTGGGTGACCATGATCATCGAGGGGGCGATCGGGTCGCGGGCGAGGCGGCCGAGGCGGCGGACGAGGTCTTCGCGGCCGCCGAGGTCGAGGCCGGCGGCGGGCTCGTCGAGGAGCAGCAGCTCGGGGTCGCTCATCAGGGCGCGGGCGATGAGGGTGCGCTTGCGCTCGCCCTCGGAGAGGGTGCCGAAGCGGCGGTCGAGGTAGTCGGACATGCCGAGGCGGTCGAGGAAGGCGCGGGCGCGCTGCTCGTCGATGTCCTCGTAGTCCTCCTGCCAGGTGGCGGTCATGCCGTACGCGGCGGTCAGGACGGTCTGCAGGACGGTCTGGCGCTTGGGGAGCTTGTCGGCCATGGCGATGCCGGCCATGCCGATGCGCGGGCGCAGTTCGAAGACGTCGGTGCCGGGCCTGCCGAGGGTCTCGCCGAGGATGGTGGCGGTACCCGTGCTGGGGTAGAGGTAGCTGGACGCGACGTTGAGGAGGGTGGTCTTGCCGGCGCCGTTGGGGCCGAGGATGACCCAGCGCTCGCCCTCCTTGACCGACCAGGAGACCTGGTCCACCAGAGCCCGGCCCTCGCGGACCACGGATACGTCCTGAAGCTCCAGAACATCGCTCATGAGCGCGTTGTCTCCCCTTGCAGTGTGGCCGGTCTCGGCTGTCGCGTACGCCTGTGGCTCGGTGGACCCGCCGGTGGGCGGGGCCCTCAACGAATCTACGCCACCGGTCGGCTTATCCGTTCCATCGGTCCGGTCCTTAGGGTGGAGGCATGCTCTCGGAACCACGTTCAGGCCGACTGGCCGCCTGGGGAAATGCCCTTCTCACCGGACTTGTCGCTCCGGATGACGCCGCGCTCGCGATCGTGGGCGAGGACGCGGTGCACCGGGTGGAGGGGCTGCCGGGCGAGTCGGCGCCGGTCGGGCTCACGCTCGCGCTGGGGCGGCTGCGGACGCTCGGTGCGACCGGTCTGCGGGTCGCGCTGCCCGCGCCGGGGCATCCGCTGGGGCTGAGCGGGCCGCCGGAGTTCAACGCGCGGGCGCTGGAGGCGGAGGAAGCGGTGGTCTGCCACGGCACCGCGCTCGGGCTGGTGCCGGAGGTGTACGAGGCCGGGCCCGAGGGCGATGTGCATGTGGAGGTCGTCTGGCACTGTCTGCCGGTGCGGGAGGCGCCGCCCGCCGACGTGCCGTCGCTCGGGGAGGCGGAGCGGGAGCTGGCCGAGGCGCTGCGGGAGGCGACGGAGGTGCTGACGCGGCTGGACGTGGCCGCTTCGGGGCCGGTGGCGCAGGCGGCGATCGAGGCGTACCGGGCGCGGGCGGAAGCGGGGCGTCAGGTGCTGGCGCCGGGGTATCCGCCGCGGGCGGTGCGGGTGCTGGAGCTGGCGCAGCGGGTGGGGGCGCTGATCTCGCTGGCGTACGGCAGTGGGCACGGGGGCGCGGTCAGCGCCTCGGAGATGGCGGCGCGGTCGGCCGCGCTGCGGCCGGTGGAGCGGACGGCTCGGCGGGCGCAGGTGGCGGCGTACAACTCCGTCGTGGAGGAACGGGAGCGGGGGGCGCGGTGACGTACGGGCGTCGCCCGGCGGCGGGGCCGGGGCCACGCTCGGGGAGGTGTCTTCCTCGGCGCCGGGGCCTGTCGTCGGTCGTCGAGGGCGCCGGAACATGACGACCGGCCTCCCGGGCGAGCCCGGGAGGCCGTGGTCCGTGGCGGCTCCGCGGCAGGTCAGCGGTTGACGCCGAGGTTGCCGAAGGCGGGGTTCAGCACACCGATGACGTTCACGCTGTTGCCGACCGCGTTCACCGGGACGTGCACCGGCGCCTGGACGAGGTTGCCGGAGAGGACGCCCGGCGAACCCGCGGCCTTGCCGTGGGCGACGGCGCCGTCACTGGCGGAGGCCATGCCGGCACCGGCGGCGAGCAGCCCACCGGTCACCATCGTCACAGCGGCTGCCTTCTTCAGGTTCTTCACTTTCAAGCCCTCCTTGCGACGGCTGCGGCAGTCGCCGCAGCACGCACTGGAGAACGGCCGGGGCCCGCGGAGGATGCGCCATCCGGGTGACATTCCCACGACGGTATGAATCTCAGCTCGGAGCGGAACCCTCCGTACTTCCGTGGCGTCGCGTCGCCGCGGTGTCACGGTCGGCGATCGGCGGTGGGTAGTGGGTGGTAGGTGGTGGGCGAACCGGTCGGTCAGCCGGTCAGGCCGTGCCGTACGGCCCACAGGGCGGCCTGGGTGCGGTCCGCGAGGTCGAGCTTCATCAGGATGTTCGAGACGTGCGTCTTCACGGTCTTCTCGGAGAGGACCAGCGCACGGGCGATCTCCCGGTTGGAACGGCCGTCCGCTATCAGGCCGAGCACCTCGCGCTCCCGGTCCGTGAGCGTGCCCGCCCTGCCCTGGCCGGTGGTGCCCACCTCCTGGGACAGCAGGGCCTCCGCGACCTCGGGCTGGAGCAGGACGTGCCCGGCGTGCACGGAGCGGATGGCGCCGGCGAGGGCGTCGGGGTCGACGTCCTTGTAGACGTATCCGGCGGCGCCCGCGCGCAGGGCGGGGACGACGGTGCGCTGCTCGGTGAAACTGGTGATGACCAGCACACGCGCGGGGTTCTCCAGCTCGCGGAGTCTGCGCAGCGCCGCGACGCCGTCCATGGCCGGCATCTTGACGTCCATGAGGATCACGTCGGGTTTCAGCTCCTCGGCGCGGTCGACTCCCTCGGCGCCGTCCGCGGCCTCGCCCACCACCTCTATGTCGTCCTGCACCTCCAGGAAGGTGCGCAGGCCGCGGCGGACCACTTGGTGGTCGTCGACGAGCAGCACCTTGATCGCGTCAGCCACCGGGAACCTCCATCTCGATCGTGGTGCCCTTGCCGGGCGCCGATTCCACGGTCAGCGCGCCGCCGACGCCGCTCGCCCGGTCCCGCATGGAGACCAGACCCAGATGGCGTCCCGCGCGGCGGATCGCCTGCGGGTCGAAACCGCTGCCGTCGTCCGTGACCCGCAGGACGGCACCGGCGCCGTACCGGCCCAGGGTCACGTCGACGTGCCGCGCCCCGGAGTGCCGCAGGGCGTTGTGCAGCGCCTCCTGGGCGACGCGCAGCAGCGCTTCCTCCTGGGCGGCGGGCAGGGCGCGTACGCCGCGGCTGGTGAAGGTCACGCGCGCGCTGTGGGCGCGGTCGAGGACCTGGGTCTGGGTGCGCAGGGTGGCGACGAGGCCGTCCTCGTCGAGGGCGGCGGGGCGCAGTTCGACGACGGCGGCGCGCAGCTCGTCGGCGGCTTCCGCGGCGAGTGCGGCGACCTGCTGGAGCTCGCCCTTCGCGCGGGAGGGGTCGCGGTCCACCAGACGGGCCGCGGCCTGGGCGGTCAGGCGGAGGGAGAAGAGCTTCTGGCTGACCGCGTCGTGCAGCTCGTGGGCGAGGCGGGAGCGCTCCTCGGCGATGGTCAGCTCGCGGCTGCGCTCGTACAGGCGCGCGTTGGTGAGGGCGATCGCCGCGTGCTGGGCGAGGATGCCGAGCAGGTCCTCGTCCTCCTCGGTGAAGCCGCAGCCGCCCTGGGGCTTCGGACAGTTCTTGTTGGCGAGGAAGAGGGCGCCGAGGACCTCGTCGCCGTCGCGGATGGGCAGGCCCAGGAAGTCGACGAGATCGGGATGGGCGGCCGGCCAGCCCTCGAAGCGGGGGTCCTCGCGGACGTCGGCGAGGCGCTCGGCCCTGGCCTCGTGCAGCATCGCGGCGAGGACGCCGTGCTGGCGCGGCAGCGGGCCGATGGCCTTCCACTGCTCGTCGCTGACACCGTCGACGACGAACTGGGCGAAGCCGCCGTGGTCGTCGGGGACGCCGAGCGCGGCGTACTGGGCGTCGAGCAGCTCGCGGGCGGAGGAGACGATCGTCTTCAGGACGTCGCGCACCTCCAGGTGCCTGCTCATGGCCAGCAACGCGGAGCTCACCGCGGCGAGGCCGGACCGGGGGCCGTGACTCATGTCCTCACGGTACCGGCGAGGGCCGGCAGCGCAGATCGGACCTGTGACGGCCCTCGCCTAGGGCGGTGGGCGTAGGGCTGAGGTCCTGTGCCCGGGTGGCGGGAGCGGTCCTGGGGGCTGTGGCGGGTGTGGGCGGCGGGCGGACACGGCCGGTACGCGTGCGTGGCGGTGCGCTACGGGCCGCCGCCTCCCGTCCGGGGAGGCGGCGGGTGGGTGGCCGGGCGGGGAGGCCCGGAGGGGCAGGAGGGGCGGAGAGGCAGGAGGGGCGGAGAGGCAGGAGGGGCGGAGAGGCAGGAGGGGCGGAGCACTGCGTACTACGCGCGCGTGCGGGCGGGTGCGTGTGCGGGCCCGCGGACAAGGGCGGACAAGGAGGGCGGGGCGGCCGGGCCGAAGCGGGGTGCGGGCCCGTCGTCCCGGGCGCGGGGATGCGGGCCGGCGAAGGCGCACGAGCCGTTGTTCCCGCCGTGTCGCACGAGCCGTTGTTCCCGCCGTGTCCGGGGCGGCGCCCGGTGCCGGAGGCCCCGGCGGGGCGGGGCTGCGCCGCGGGGTGGCCGCCGCGGTTCCGGTGGTGCGTCGGCGGCCTCGCCCAGGCACTCACAGAGTGCATTGCTTGAGCAACTAGGGGTGAGAGCGGCGAGGGCCCGATGTGAGGCCGCGCATAGGGCGCAGATCACCTACGAAGGGGAGTAGGAGAGCAAGACGTCCCTTTTGAGCGGGGTAAACAGTCCCGTCTGCCCTGTTTTACCCCACCCTGATCCACTACCCCGGATCGTACGTCACACCTTTGCCACGCAATTTTGCGGCCGCTAAGAATTGCTCACGTCGCTCAGCGCCGCGGGTTCCCTCCGCGGCGTTTGTGCCGGAAGCACCACCGTCCCCGTTGGACATGAGCGACCTCCGCGCTACACGAAGAGGTCCCCCTCCCATGCCCAAGAACTTCCTTACCCGTGGCCATAGTCTTTCCCTGACCCGCAACCGCAAGATCGCGCTCGCCGGTGTCGGCACGCTGGGCGCCGCCGCCCTCGCCTTCTCCGCGGTGCCGGGCGGTGGGCAGACGACCACGGCCGAGGCCGGCGCCCCGGCCAAGGTGGCGTACAGCACCGAGCAGATCCAGGGCGTCAAGGCAGGCGTCACCGACCAGCTCGCCGGCGCGAGCGAGAAGGTCGCCTCCATCGAGGCGAAGAAGAAGGCCGCCGACGAGGCCGCCGCGAAGAAGAAGGCGACCGCCCGGGCCGCCGCGGAGAAGGCCGCCCAGGAGCGCCAGGTGCAGAAGGCCGCGAGCCGCTCCGCCAAGCGCGTCTCCGTCAAGCAGGTCTCCGCGAAGACCTACCCGAACAACCTCGACGGCTGGATCCGCGAGTCCCTCGCCATCATGAAGAAGCACGGCATCCCGGGCACGTACTCGGGCATCCACCGCAACATCATGCGGGAGTCCTCCGGCAACCCGATGGCCATCAACAACTGGGACATCAACGCCATCAACGGCATCCCGTCCAAGGGCCTGCTCCAGGTCATCCCGCCGACCTTCAAGGCCTACCACGTGCCCGGCACGTCCTGGAACATCTACGACCCGGTCGCCAACATCACCGCCGCCTGCAACTACGCGGCCGACCGCTACGGCTCCATGGACAACGTCAACAGCGCTTACTGAGAGGTCGGCGCGGACCTCTTCTCGCGATCACTGACGCCGAAGGGCGGCACCCTCCTGACGGGGTGCCGCCCTTCGGGGTCGTACGGCCGGTCCTACTTGCGCATGACCTCGGGCTCGTGACGGCGCAGGAAGCGGGCCACGAAGAAGCCGCAGATCACGCCGAGGGCGAGGAGCGCGAGCATGTCGGCGGCCCAGGTGCCGACGGTGTGCTCCCACAGCGGGTCGGCGCCGGCGCCCTCCTCCGGCGGGCTGATCCTGTTGAAGTCCAGCGTGGCGCCGGCGGCGGCGACCGCCCAGCGGGACGGCATCAGGTACGAGACCTGGTTGACGCCGACCGCGCCGTTCAGGGCGAACAGGCAGCCGGTGAAGACGACCTGGACGATCGCGAACATGACCAGCAGCGGCATGGTCTTCTCGGCGGTCCTCACCAGCGACGAGATGACCAGGCCGAACATCATCGAGGTGAAGCCGAGCGCCATGATCGGCAGGGAGAGCTCGACCAGCGTGGCGCCGCCGAGGACCAGCCCCTCCTCGGGGATCTCCCGGCCCGCGAAACCGATGACGCCGACCAGCAGGCCCTGCCCCACGGTGATCAGTCCGAGGACGAACACCTTCGACATCAGGTACGCCGACCGGGACAGGCCGGTGGCGCGCTCCCGTTCGTAGATGACCCGTTCCTTGATCAGCTCGCGGACCGAGTTGGCGGCCCCCGCGAAGCAGGCGCCGACGGCGAGGATCAGCAGGACCGTGGTGGCCGTGCCGTTCGGGACGATCCGGCCGCTGTCCGGCTTGGGCGGGTTGGGCAGCAGACCGTGGTCGGGGTCGATGAGCAGGCTCACCGCGCCGAGGACGGCGGGCAGGATCACCATCAGGGCGAGGAAGCCCCGGTCGGAGGCGATCACCGACAGGTAGCGGCGCACCAGGGTGCCCCACTGGGAGAACCAGCCCTGCGGCTTCGGCGGCTTGATCGCCTGCAGGGGCGGCGTCTGTACGGGCTGCGGGGCGGCGGCGTCGACGTCCGCGGCGTACAGCTGGTAGTGCTGCGAGCCCTTCCAGCGGCCGGCCCAGTCGTAGTCGCGGTAGTTCTCGAAGGCGGAGAAGACGTCGGCCCAGGAGCCGTAGCCGAAGAAGTTCAGCGCCTCCTCGGGCGGGCCGAAGTAGGCGACCGCGCCACCCGGCGCCATCACCAGCAGCTTGTCGCACAGCGCCAGCTCGGCGACGGAGTGGGTGACGACGAGGACGGTGCGGCCGTCGTCGGCCAGGCCCCGCAGCAGCTGCATGACGTCGCGGTCCATGCCCGGGTCGAGGCCGCTGGTCGGCTCGTCCAGGAAGATCAGCGACGGCTTGGTGAGCAGCTCCAGGGCGACCGAGACGCGCTTGCGCTGGCCTCCGGAGAGCGAGGTGACCTTCTTGTCCTTGTGGAGGTCGAGCTTCAGCTCGCGCAGCACCTCGTCGATGCGGGCGTCGCGCTCGGCGGCCGTGGTGTCGGCCGGGAAGCGGAGCTTGGCCGCGTACGTGAGGGCCTTCTTGACGGTCAGCTCCTTGTGCAGGATGTCGTCCTGCGGGACCAGACCGATGCGCTGGCGCAGCTCGGCGAACTGCTTGTAGAGGTTCCGGTTGTCGTAGAGGACCTCGCCCCGGTCGGCGGGCCGGTAGCCGGTGAGCGCCTTGAGCAGGGTCGACTTGCCGGAGCCGGAGGGGCCGATGACGGCGATCAGCGACTTCTCGGGTACGCCGAAGGAGACGTCCTTGAGGATCTGCTTGCCGCCGTCGACCGTGACGGTCAGGTGGCGGGCGGAGAAGGACACCTCGCCGGTGTCGACGAACTCCTCCAGCCGGTCGCCGACGATCCGGAACGCGGAGTGGCCGACGCCGACGATGTCGGCCGGGCCGAGCGTGCGGGAACCGCCCTTGGGGATCGGCTGGCCGTTGACGTACGTGCCGTTGTGCGACCCCAGGTCGCGGATCTCGAAGCGGCCGTCGGGCGCGGCGTGGAACTCGGCGTGGTGGCGGGAGACCTGGAGGTCGGAGACGACCAGGTCGTTCTCCAGGGCACGGCCGATGCGCATCACGCGGCCGAGCGCGAACCGGTGGAACGTGGTCGGGCTGCGGTCGCCGTACACCGGCGGCGTCCCCGCGGCGCCGCCGGGGCTCTGCTGCTGGGGGATGTGCGGCGCGGGCCGCTGCTGCGGCTGCGGGCCGGGGCCTTTGGGGGCAGGTGCCTGCGGGGCGGCCGGGGCCTGCTGGGCGGCCCCGCCGGGGTTCACGCCCTGTGCGGCGTACGGCTGCTGGGGCTGGGGCTGGGGCTGGACTTGGGGTGCGGTTGCGCCGGTCGCGGCGGCGGACAGGGTCAGCCGCGGTCCGTCGGTGGCGTTGCCCAGGTGAACCGCCGTACCGGGCACGAGCTCCAGCCGCTGGATCCGCCGTCCTTGCACGAACGTGCCGTTGGTGCTGCCGTGGTCCTCCAGGACCCAACCGCGGCCGTCGAAGCTGATCGTGGCGTGACGCCAGGAGACCCTGGCGTCGTGGAACACGATGTCCCCTTGCGGATCGCGTCCGAGGGCGTACGACGTGGACGGATCGAGCGTCCAGGTCCGTCCGTCGGTTTCCAGTACGAGTTCCGGCACTCCATGCCCCACTGAGTTGTCCCCCGAATCGCCCCCATCACAGGGAGTCTAGGGATGTCGAACATCGGGGGGAACTATTTCAGGCCCGGCCTCCTGACCGGAACTCGGGCCTTGCGCAGACCGCGTACGTGCACAGCGGCGGTCGCCGTTGACGGGGTCGAAAACTGCCCGGACAGTGGTAATCCACGCGAGGGGGACACGCGCGGCGGAATGCCGCACCACCGCCGCGGATCGGGGGTCTGCCATGAGCGCGTCCACGAGCACCGGCACCGCGGGCCACGGCGCGAAAGTGCCGTGGGGGGACGTGGTGCTGTCCGCGATCGCCTCGGTGAGCTGGGCGTTGATCGGCATGGCCGGCACGGCCGCGCTCGGGCTGCATCTGCTGCGGGCGGATACGGCGGGCTCGTTGGGGCCCATGACCGCGGCGGTCGTGGCGCTCGCGTCGGGTGGGTCGGTCACACCGTCCGGGGACGTGTCCGCGTTCGGTCTGACGGGGGCGGAGGCGACCACCGCCATCGAGATCACGCCACTGGGCGTGAGCCTGGCCGGTGCGGTGCTGCTGTCGTTCTTCTTCCTGCGGTCCTTGCGCGCGGCGGGAATTGTGGTGTCACCGGCCGAACTCCTCGCGCGCGCGGGCGCGGTGGTCGCGTTGTACGTGGCGATGCTGGGCGGGCTGGCGTGGGCGGGGCGGGACGTCGTCACGATCGACGGCGGGTCGCTGGGACCTGACGGACCTTCGGGCGGTGGTGACGGCGGCGGTGCGGACGCGGACGGTGCCGGGGTTCCGGGGCTCGGAGACCTCGGGGAGTGGGGGGACCTCGGAGGGCTGCTGCCGGACCGGGTGGGTGATCTCGTCGACGCGCAGGCGGCCGTGGGCTTCACCGTGGACACCGCGCCCACCCTGCTGGGCGGGCTCGGCTGGTCGGCCGGGGTGCTGCTGATCGCCCTGCTGGCCTCGCGCCGCACTCCCCTGCCGCGCGGCTGGGAGGCCGTGCACCACGTGGTGCGCCCGGCCGTGTCCGCCCTGGTGACGGTCCTGCTGGTGGCGGTGGCGGCGGGGCTCGCGGCGGCGGCGTACGCGGCGGCCGGTGACGACCGTCCGGAGCGGATCGCGGGCGCCGCGCTGCTGGGCACGCCGAACGGAGTGTGGCTCGGCCTTCCGGTCGGCCTGTTCGTGCCGTGGGAGGGGCGTGCGACGGGTGAGGCGGCGCGTTTCCTGCCGGACCCGCTGGACGATCTGCTGAGCGCACGCTCCGGCGAACCGGCCACCCTGGCACGGCTGGCGGAACTGGACGGGCGGGTGTGGCTGCTGGGAGTGGCGGCCGCCGTGGCGATGCTGCTGGCGGGGGTGCTGACGGCGGTGCGGACGCCGGTGGGGGTGGCGGCGCGGATGCCACCGGTGGGGGCGGGTGCGGGTGCCGGTGGGGGTGCCGGTACAGGGGTGGGGGCGGTACGGGGGCCGGGTGCGCTCGGTTTCGCGGGGCGGTGTGCGCTGCGGCTCGGTGTCGCGACCGCGCTGGTGCTCTTGCTGTCGGTCCGGCTGACGGAGGTGTCCGTACGGGCATCGCTGTCGGTTCTCGGCTTCGACGCGTTCGGCGCCGGAGTCGAGCTGCGCGGGCATCTCGGCATGGCGCTGCTGCTCGGTGCCGCCTGGGGCGCGGGGGCGGGCGCCGCCGGAGCGCTGCTGGCGTGGGCGAGCGGAGCCGCGGGGCGGCGGGCGGTGGTGCCGGGTGGAGGGGTGCGGGGTGGGCCGGGTGCGTGGGGGCCGCCGGGTGCGGGGAGCCCGCCGGGTACGTGGGGCCCGCCAGGTGCATGGAGCCCGCCGGGTGCGTGGGGGCCGCCGGCTGGTGGTGGCGGGGAGGCGAGGGCGGGGGACGCGAGGGCCGTGGCCGGGGATTCCGGGAGGCCGCCGTATGCGGCGGCGTCGGGGCCGTACGGTGCGGGGGCCGGCCCGTATACGCCGGGATCCGGCCCGCACGAGGCCGGTACGCCGTACCGGTCGGCGTATCCCGGTCCCCACCCGTATCTCCGGGTGCCGGACGGGGAGCGGGGAGCAGGGGACGCCCTTCCGCCGGGGGCGCGGCCCGCCGAGGAGGCGGGGCGGCCGGAGGATCCGTCGGAGAGCGGCCGGCAACAGCGCGGTGAGGACGATGTGTACGGCGCGCCCACGGTGACCCGGCCGATCGGGCCGCCCTACCTTTCAACTCACGGGTGCACCCCAGCCATTCGTAAGGTTGTGGCACCCAGGGGGGAGGGGTGTGGCTCTCGGGCTCGCTG
>NZ_JBEXTV010000099.1:0-15426 GCF_040628835.1 Streptomyces sp. NPDC006134
TCGTTGTTGACGGCGGAGCCGCGGACGAGGGCGTAGACGTGGTCGCCGTCGGCGACGGCGTCCCGCCACCGTTTCAGCACCACCGCCGCCACACCCTCACCGCGCAGCATGCCGCTGGCGTCCCGGTCGAAGGCACGGCAGTGCCCGTCCCGGGAGAGGATGCCGCCCTCCTGGTACAGGTAACCCGACCGGTGCGGGAACTGCAGGCTCGACCCGCCCGCGATCGCCGTGTCGCACTCGCCGCACAGCAGCGCCTGGCACGCCAGGTGCACCGCGACCAGGGAGGTGGAGCAGGCCGTCTGCACGGTCAGCGCCGGACCCGACAGGCCCAGCCTGTAGGCGATCCGGGTGGCCAGGAAGTCCGGGCTGTTGCCCAACTGGCTCTGGAAGTCGGCGAGCACGCCGGCCGAGGCCGGGTCGCGCGCCACATGGGTGAGCAGGTAGGTCATGCCGGAGACACCCGCGTACACCCCGATCCGCCGGCCGCCGCGGTCGCCGGCGTGCCCGGCGTCCTCCAGGGCGTGCCACGCGGTCTGCAGGAACAGCCGCTGCTGGGGGTCCATCAGTTCCGCGTCGCGGGCGCTGGTGTCGAAGAACTCCGCGTCGAACAGGTCCCAGTCGTCCAGGACCGCCTTGGCCGGCACGTAGTCCGGATGGCGGTAGACCTCCTCGGCGATGCCCTCGGCGGCCAGTTCCTCCTCCGTGAAGAAGGACACCGACTCCACACCGTCGCGCAGATTGCGCCAGAACGAGGCGATGTCCGGGGCGCCCGGGAACCGTCCGGCCATGCCCACGATCGCCACCGCGTCCTGAAGTTCTTCCTCGTATTGCGTGTCGTATGACGCGTCCGAGCGCACGACGAAAGGACCCCCTGTCAGCTGAGAAAGAAAGACGCCGGATTCAGGCGGGCGTGACGACGTGGAATCGCGCGCTCTCCCGGAGGGAGGCGAGAATGCCCGGTTCGATGAACGTGCGTCCGGGGTGGGCCATCTGGTCGGCCACGGCGGCGTTGAAATGCCGCAGGAATGTCTTCACCTGGTCCAGGGTCATACCGCGGCGCTGGAGGTAGAAAACACTCCACTGTTCGAAACCGAACTGCGGCAGCCAGATGGAATTCTTCACCGAGGTGAACATGTCGTTGATGATGTCGCAGGCGGTCGCGGAATCCATGGTGTCGTGGCTCCAGTTGAACGCCTCGCCACGGATTCCGTAGGTGTTGCGCTGCTGCCAGATCGGGGTGACCGGATCGGCGTACCACAGTTGGGCGCGATAGAAGTCGGGGCGCCCCTCCTCGATGAGGCTGATCGTCTCCGCGACGGTCTCCTCCGTCTCACCGGGGAAACCGACGATGAGTGACGCGTAAGCGGATATGCCGACCTCGTTGAACGCCTCCAGCGCCGTGAGGTAGTGCTTGCGCCGGGCGGTCTTGTTCATCCGCTTGAGCATCGCGTCGCTGCCGGACTCGATGCCCAGGAAGACGCCTTCGCAGCCGGCCTCGCGCATCAGCCGGATGGTCTCCACGTCTCCGTGGTCGCTGCGGTAGAAGGAGTTCCAGCGGAAGCCGTACCCCTTGTCGATCATCAGCCGCAGGATCTCGCGGAACCGCACTTTCGGGACGTTGAAGGTGTCGTCGATGAAGGTGATCGTGTTGACGTGGGGGAGCCGGCTGAGCCGGTCCAGCTCCTTCTCCACGTACTCCAGGTCCAGGTACGTGTACTTGCCCGCACGCTGCGGGAAACCGCAGAACGCGCAGGAGAACGGGCACGACTTGGCGGTCCGCGTGGTGATGAACTCGTTGATCGCGCCGGGCGGGAACAGGTCGTAGTCGACCATGTTCTCCTCCAGCGGGTTGGACTCCACCTCGGGCAGCGTGAGGGCGAACGTGTCGCCCTTGCGGTAGGCGAGGTTCGGCACGGTGCTCAGGTCGTCGCCGGCGCGCAGCGCCTTGATCAGCCGGGTGAGGGTCTTCTCGCCCTCGCGGCCGATGACGTAGATGTCGCCGCCCAAGTAGTCCAGCAGGGCCTCCAGGTCGGGCCCGGAGACCACCTGCGCCTGGTTGGCGATGTACGGACCGCCGATGACGATCTTGGCCTTCTTGTTGTACCGGCGGACGAACTCGACGATCTCGATGATCGGCTGCGCGGACACGTACAGCGTCGTCGTGATGGCGACCGTCAGCACGTCCTGCGACTGGAGTTTCTCGCGCAGCCGGTCCTTCTCCAGATGGAAGAGGTTCACATAGTCGAAGGACAGTCCGGCCCGGTGCAGATACGTTCCGAGGTAGGTGATGACGGGCCACAGGAAGTCGGAGTTGTGGAAGTGCTGCGGCCGGTCGGGGAACTCTTCGTTGTGCAGTCGGGTCAGCAGATCGAGTGCACGCAGCGGTTCGCCCTCGTGGTCCACGTAGGCCAGCCGGAGATCCTGGAAGGCGCCGGATTGCTCGCCCATGGCCCGGACTGTTTCGACGTAATCCCGGAAAGGTGTGTCGTTGAACCCGATCAGTAAGCAATCCATGGTTCTCCTCCAGACCCGCACCATGTCCCCCGACGTTCGAGCGGAGTGCAGACCGACGATCGAACACGCCGATCATCTGTACGAACGATTTTCTACCACATGCGTGCAGCCGCCACACGGTTTGCGGTGCACGAGGAGCCAGTCGGACTGGCGTGATTCTTTTGGGTTCGATGCCTCGTTCCGGCTGGCGAAGCGGTTCCCGTGATCTGGGCGTACCCTCCCTGGAGCCCGCGAACAGTGTTGATGAACGCTCCTTTCGGGATCGGGTGCGCCAGTAGCTGTCGTGCGTTCGACGCTGCTAAGCCCCTTCGAGGGGCAACGATCCGGACAACTTGGTGAGACCGTGTACGGGGTGAACGCTCTGTCACCCCAGGGTCCTCTGAGTGGTCGAGGTCTGTCCGTACGTATCCAGTGATGCCGAGGGCGGTCACGGGATCCTTTGCCGGTCGCGAGCGGTGCGACGTAGGGCGGCGGTGATGTTGGTGTGGCCGTCTGGACGGTGGAGGCCGATGGTGGCTGCTCAACCTGGCCCCACCCGGGCCGCCAGTGGGCCGAACGCGGCAGCAGGCCAAGGACCCGACCGCAACCTCCGCCGCACGTCCACGGGTCATGATGAGCCGCCTGACCACTGGAGTGAACGGGACGGAGTCTGCGGGGGCAACGGTCGTGGCAGCTCGGTCTGGCCTGAGCGGGCGGGATGGGCTGTCGACCGTGACGCTCCTTTGACGCTCTGGGCGCACTCACGCTGCTCGGTGAGCCGAGAAAGCTGCTCTGAGCTGGTCTTTTCTGTGACTCGCTCGAGTCGACACCTTTCCGATGACGCATCATGTGGAGTGCGTGGCGATTCTGGAGCTTGCAGCAAAGGGTCTGTGACCTGCTGGTCTGCCGGATGCTGATACCTCGGTTCAGTCCGCCCTGTACCCGGCTGGCCGGGCCCTCGACGGGGCCGGCGGCCGTTGGGAACGGGTATGGGCTGCTGCGGGCTGGGCGAGGTGGCCGTCGGGGGCCGGGAGGGTCGCGGCGAGGTGGACGCCGAAGCCGATGCTCCATGGTGTGCCGCCGAGGGACTGGGCGACGTCGGCGGCCTCGTCGGTGGCGAGGTGGACCTCCTCCCTCCGGGCCGGCGCGTCGCCCGTGCCGAGAGATGGGTGCGGGGGGCCACCGTGCGGGGGAACACGCGTCGAGAGCCCCGCGAGGGGGTGGGCCAGGTCGCAGCGGAAGGTGATGGCATCGGTCCGGGCCGTCCGCCGAAGCCGGCGACGGGTGGTGTGCTCGTTCATCCCGGTCGCCGCCCCGCGGTCGAGGGAGCCGAGGCGTCCGTCAGGGCGAGGCCGACGGATGCGAGGGTTCGCACTCGTTCGAATGTTTCGAACCTCGTGCCCATGCTTGCGTTACGTTTCTTCCCTATCTCGGTCCATCCCTCGTAACGGTTCGCGCGAGAGGTGGATTGACCAGTGAAGACGTACTCGCCAAGGCTTCTTCTGTTAAGGAAGTGTTTCCGAAAGGCTGTCGAAAGTGTTGACAGGGTCATGGCGCTCTACGAAAACTGTGGCCACCGGACGACAGGAGGCCGTCGTTCCCCTCGCGCCGTGTGACCGGGGGCGGCGGCCGGTCGTCGCGGCACGACGACGGGCGGCGCCCGCCGTGTTCCATGCAAGGCCGCGGGCGGCGGAAGCCGCCCGCCCCCCACCAGCCTTCACCGGGAGGACGCATGCAGCAGGACGGCACGCAGCAGGACCGGATCCAGCAGAACCCCGCCCCCTTCGGCGGCTTGAGCCGGCGAGGCTTCCTCGGCGGCGCCGGCGCCGCCGCGCTCGCCACCGCGTCCGGGCTGCTGCTGCCCGGCACCGCCCACGCCGCCACCACCATCACCACCAACCAGACCGGCTACGACGGCATGTACTACTCGTTCTGGACCGACGGCGGCGGCTCCGTCTCCATGACGCTCAACGGCGGCGGCAGCTACAGCACCCGGTGGACCAACTGCGGCAACTTCGTCGCCGGCAAGGGATGGAGCACCGGCGGGCGCAGGACGGTCCGCTACACCGGCTACTTCAACCCGTCGGGCAACGGCTACGGCTGCCTCTACGGCTGGACGTCGAACCCGCTGGTGGAGTACTACATCGTCGACAACTGGGGCAGCTACCGGCCCACCGGCGAGTACAGGGGCACCGTTTACAGCGACGGCGGCACGTACGACATCTACAAGACGACGCGGTACAACGCCCCCTCCGTCGAGGGCACCCGCACCTTCGACCAGTACTGGAGCGTCCGGCAGTCGAAGGTGACCAGCGGCTCCGGCACCATCACCACCGGCAACCACTTCGACGCCTGGGCGCGGGCGGGCATGAACCTGGGCCAGTTCAGGTACTACATGATCATGGCCACCGAGGGTTACCAGAGCAGCGGAAGCTCGACCATCACGGTCAGCGGCTGATCTCCGACCGGCCAGTGCCCGGCTGCGGGCCCCGCCTTCGCGGCGGGGCCCGCAGCCGTGGCGTACTCGCCACCGCGGTGGGGGCACCTCCGGCCGAAGGCCGGGGGAGGGGCGACCGGTCCGGCAACCAGCACCCCCGCACAGCGATCGGCGACCTTCCATTCCACGGGCGCGAGACCGGCCACCACGCACAGCGCCGGCCCCCGACCGGCAGCCGGAGTCGGCGCAGAGAGCCTCCACCGGTCCCGGACCGGTTCCACCGCGACGGTGGTCTCCGGCCGGACAGGTTCGTCGCTTGAGAGGCCGGGGCACAGCCCGGAGGCCGGCCTGATCCCGGGGCGCCGCCCGCCCGGCGGGACCCCCGCGCCGCAGGCGCACGCGGCACCGACGCGCCCGGCCATACGGAGGCGGCCCCGGCCATACGGAGGCGGCCCCGGCCGCACGGAGGCGGCCCCGGCCATACGGAGGCGGCCCCCGGCGCGTGCGGAGGCGGCCCCCGGCGCGTGCGGGGGCGGCACCGGGCGCGTGCGGGGGGCGGGACCGGAACAGCGGGGTCTGAGATTTTCACGATCGAGCACGTGAGCGGCTCACCGCCGAAGCGGGACTCCGGCACTGGGCCGGGCCCCGCCCGGCTGCCACGGTCGTAGGGTCACCCGACCGACCGACCTGGAGTCGCCATGGAGATCAGCCTGCTGGGGCCGCTCGACGCCAAGTCCGCGGGCACGCCGATCCTGCCGCGTGCCGCCAAACAGCGGCAACTGCTCGCCCTGCTGGCCCTGCACGCCAACCGGGCGGTGCCGGTGCCCATGCTGATGGAGGAGATCTGGGACGCCTGCCCTCCCCGCAGCGCGTCGACGACCCTGCAGACCTACATCCTCCATCTGCGCCGGCTGATCAGCGCCTCGCTCGGCGACCGCAGCGGAATGGTCGCCAAGGAGATCCTGGTCTACCAGCACGGCGGCTACCAGCTGAAGATGCTGCCCGGGACGGTCGACGCCCAGGAGTACGACCGGGTCGCCGCCCAGGGGCAGGCCGCGTTCGACGCGGGTGACCGGGAGAGCGCCGTCGCCGCGTTCCGCCGCGCCCTCGACCTGTGGCAGGGGCCCGCCCTCACCGACGTACGGGCCGGGACCCTGCTCGAACTGGAGCGGGTGCGGCTGGAGGAGAGCCGGCTCGGCATCCTGGAGCGGCGCATCGACATCGAGCTCGGCATGGGACTGCACACCGAGCTGCTGCCCGAACTCGCCGTGCTCACCGGCCGCCACGGCCTCCACGAGGGACTGCACGCCCTGCGCATGGTCGCCCTCTACCGGGCGGGCCGCCCCTCCGAGGCGCTGTCCGCGTACAGCGCCCTGCGCACCCGGCTCACCGAGAGCCTCGGCATCGAGCCGTCCGCCCGGATCCAGCGGCTCCAGCGGGCCGTGCTGGCCGGTGACCCGGTCCTCGACGCGGGCCGGACCGGTGGCGCCCCCGGCGGGCGGCGCCCCCTCGGCTTCCTGGCCGCCTGACCGCCCCGGCGGGGCTTCGCGGCGTCAGCCACCGGTCAGTTCCCGGTCAGCGCCCCGCAACAGACTTCTGGCAACCGCCGAAGACACCCACTCAACCCAGCGATCGCACTGGAGGCGTCATGCCCAGCACCACCGCCGTCACCACCGAGCAGCGCGCACAGATCAAGGAGATCGTCTGCGACATCCTCGAGATCGAGGTCGACGAAGTCACCGACACCAGCCTGTTCAAGGAGGAGCACAACGCGGACTCCCTCGGGGCCATCGAGATCCTCTCCTCCCTGGAGCGCGAGTTCGGCATCGAGATCGACCAGGTCGAGCTGACCCGCATGGTCAACCTCGACGGCGTCGTGGCCGTCGTCGAAAAGGGCCTGGCGGCCAAGTAGGCACCCCGGGCCGGGTGTGCGGAAGAGGACAGACGGGAGACAGTGGTGAACAGCGAACGCCCAAGACCCCGCCGGGTCGTCATCACGGGACTGGGGGTCGTCACCAGCATCGGGACCGGGCCGGAGGCGTTCCTCGACGGACTCCGTACGGGCCGTAGCGGCGTCCGGCCGATCACGTCCTTCGACACGTCCGGCTACGCTTACGCCAACGGCTGCGAGGTGGCCGACTTCGACCCGGCCGAGTGGATCGAGCACATCGATCCCGACGAGCTCGGCCGGGCCAGCCAGTTCTCCGTGGCCGCGGCCCGCATGGCCGTCGCCGACGCGGGCATGGCGGTCGGGGAACTGCGCGACCGCCGTGCCCTCGTCGCCATCGGCACCACCGACGGAGAGTCGCACGACCTCGACGTGCTGATCGAACGCCAGCTGGCGGACGGGCCGGAGCGGCTCGACCCGGTGCTGGCCCGGCGCTCGTCGGCCGGGCTGCTCTCCAGCAGCGTGGTGCGCGAACTGGGCCTCACCGACGTGGAGGCCGTGACCATCCCGACCGCCTGCGCGGCCGGCAACTACGCCATCGGCTCCGGCTTCGACGCGATCCGCGCGGGCGAGGCCGAGGCCGCCCTGGCCGGCGGCGCCGACGCGGTCTGCCGCAAGACCTTCACCGGCTTCTACCGCCTGGGCACCATCGCGCCCGAGGTGTGCCAGCCGTTCGACGCCGACCGCCAGGGCATCCTGACCGGGGAGGGCGCGGGCGTCCTCTTCATGGAGAGCCTCGACTCCGCTCTGGCACGCGGCGCCCGCATATACGCCGAGGTGCTCGGGTACGGGCTGAACTGCGACGCCCACCACCCGGTCGCCCCGGACCGCGACAGCCTCGCCGCCTGCATGGACCTGGCCCACCGCAACGCCGGGATCAAGCCCGAGGACATCGACTTCATCTCGGCGCACGGCACCGGCACGCAGGCCAACGACGTCACCGAGGCCGGGGCCATCCGCCAGGTGTTCCCCGAACCTCCCCCGACCGTGTCCATCAAGTCGATGCTCGGCCACACCATGGGCGCCGCCAGCGCCCTCGCCACGGCGGCCTGCGCCCTGGCCGTGACCGAGGGCTTCATCCCGCCGACCGTCAACCACCGGCGGACCGACCCCGACTGCGGCCTGGACCCGGTGCCCAACCGGGCCCGCGTCGCCGACGTGCGGATCGTGCAGAACAACGCCCTGGCCTTCGCCGGGAACAACGCCGTGCTGATCCTGGCCCGGTACGAGGGCGACGGCGACGGCCGGCCGCAGGGACCCGGAACGTCACCGGAGCGGGGTCCCGTCCCCGGTGGTGTCGCCGCATGAGCGTGACCACCGTCGCCGGCGTGCGGGACGCGGGCCTCACCGGTGCGCCGAAGCTGCGCCGGGCCGCCCGCTCCGGCGACGGCCGCAAGATCCTGATGCTGCACGGGCTCGGCGGCAAGACCACCGTGTGGGACCGGTTCGTCGAGCGGGCGGACGACTCCATGGAACTGTGGGACGTCGACCTGCCCTGGCGCGCCATGGCCGACAGCGACGGGTGGGGCTCCCTGCCCGACCCGGTGCGGTTCCTCGTCGGCCTCGTCGACGAGAGCTACGACGCGGTGGTCGCCCACTCGTACGCCGCGAACCTGCTCACCGAGGCGTACGCCGACGACCGGGTCCCGCCCCGGCCCACCGTTCTGATCAGCCCCTTCCACCGGTCCAGTCCGCGCGATTTCGACTGGTCGGTCATCTCCTACTACCTCAACGACTTCCACCGCGTCTTCGAGGAGGCGCTGGAGGTCGGCGAGACCGGCAAGTACCCCAAGGCCCACCGCGACTGGCTGGCGCTGCGGCTGCGCGACCGGATCGGCCCGTACGGCTGGATGCGGTTCTTCGAGACCTACCTGCGCTCGCCGTTCCTCGACCTCGGCGCGGTCCGCGCTCCGCTGCTCGTCCTGTCCGGCGAGAAGGACATCGCGGCCCGGCCCCAGGACGGCCGGGCCCTCGCGGCCGGCGTGCCCGGCGCCCGGTTCGAACTCCTCGCCGGCTGCCGGCACTTCCCGATGGTCGAGCAGCCCGGGCCGGTCGCCCGGCTCGTGAACGACTTCCTGCGCACCCACCTCCTCTGTGACCTTCCCGACCTGGAGACGTCATGACGAACAGCACCGCCGTCGGCCCGGACGGCGCCACCCGGCTGGACCTCCGGCCCCGCTACGAGGGCTCCAACATCTGCACCTGGATCGGCTTCAAGCACGTCAACTACATGGTCGAGGAAGCCGTCTACGACCACCTGCGCCGGCACGGCCACCCGGCCGGCGGCCTCTACGAGCGCCACGGTCTCGCCGTCGACATCACCGACATCGACACCAAGATCCTCACCGCCTTCCACATCGACGACGTCGCCCACGCCGTGGTGCGGCCGACGCCGGAGAAGGAGAAGGGCGACGGCAAGCGGTTCCTCGTCGAGTTCACCGTGGACCGGGACGGCGAGGAGGTGAAGGCGGTCGTCGCCAAGGTCGCCGTACAGCTGCGGCTGGACCCGCACGGCCACCCGGCCGAGGAGCCGCCCGCCGCGCTCGCCCCGTACGTCGTCGACCGGCTCGGCCCCGGCGCGGAGCCCATCCCGGTGCCGGAGGGCGCCGACCCGCTGGAGCTGCTGACCCAGGGCCGCAACGCCTTCGGCTGGGCCTGGCGCATGCCGTACTTCTACTGCCACTTCACCGAGCGCGTCCAGATGTCCGGCTACCTGCGGCAGATGGAGGAGGTCGTCGACCTGTTCCTCGCCGACCGGGGCGTCTCCATCAAGACGCTGCTGGACGAGCAGGACTGGATCCCGGTCGTGCCGCACTCGCGCATCCGGATCCTCGACGAGGCGAAGATGGAGGAGACCCTCTACACCGTCTACACCGTCGAGAACGTCTTCAAGCGCTACACCTACACCGCCCGCCAGGACACCTACGTGCTGCGCGACGGCGTGCTCGTGCCGACCTCCACGGGCCGTATCACGCACGGCTGGGCCGTCATCGAGAACCGCCGCGACTGGAGCCTCGTCGACTTCGACGACCGCCTGCTGAACGCCCTGAACGGCAAGGCCGGCACCACGGCGGGCCGGGACTCGGCATGACCACCCCCGCACTCGACGCGGCGCCCCCGGCGGAGGCCGGGGCGCCGGGGACGCTGGTGCTGACCGCCTGGTCCGCGGTGTCGCCGTTCGGCACGGGCGCGGACGCCTTCCGCGCCGGGCTGGCGGCCGGCACCGGCGCGGTCGCCCCCCTCGACCAGGAGGCCCACCCCGGGCCGTACGGGGAAGGCGCCCTGGTGCCGGGGTTCAGCGCCGCCGGGGCACTGGGCAAGAAGGGCACGCGCACCATGGACCGGGTCACCGCGCTGGCGGTGAGCACCGTGGCGCAGCTGCTCGACGCGGCCGGGCCCGGGCTGCTGGACCGGCCCGAGCGCGTCGGGCTCGTCCTCGGCACCGGTTCCGGAAGCGTCCAGAGCATCATGGACTTCACCCGCGACTCGCTCACCGGGGAGCGCCCCTACCTGGTGGACCCGGCGCGGTTCCCGAACACGGTGATGAACCGGGCGGCCGGGCAGAGCGCCATCTGGCACGGCATCAAGGGCCCCAACACCACCATCGCGGGCGGCTGGCTGACCGGGCTCCTCGCGCTGGGCTACGCCGCCCGGCTGCTGCGCGGCGGGCACTGCGCCCAGGTGCTGTGCGGGGCCGCCGAGGAGTACTCCGTCCAGCGCGCGTGGCTGGAGTGGCACACGGCCGGAACGGGCGCGGACGGACGGCCCCCGCTCGGTGAGGGCGGTGCGGCATGGCTGCTGGAGCCGGCCGCCGAGGCGGCGGCCGGCGGGCGCACACCGCTGGCCACGCTGCGCGCCACCCGCTTCCGGGCCTACCAGGACCCCGCGGACGCCGGTGCCGCGCTCACCGCCTGCGTGACGGCCGCCCTGGCCGACGCGGGGGCCGCGGCCGGGGACGTACGGGTCGTCGCGCCGCTCGGCACCCCGGGCGAGGAGGAGGCGGTACGGGCCGCCCTGCCCGCCGGCGCGGAGCCGCGCTGGGTGCGGTGCCGCCCCTTGCTGGGCGACGCGTCGGCCGCGGCCGGCGGTTTCCAGCTGGCGGCGCTGCTGGCCGCGGCCGGCGACCACGCGCCGGCGCCGGGCGAGGTCGCCCTGGCCACCGGAATCGACCGCGACGGCACGGTGGGCGTCGCCGTGCTGGGCACCTAGAGCCTGTCGTTCGGGTCACGCCGCGGACACGGGGCCTGGCACGCGCGTCTGCGGCGTTGCCGCCGGTTGCGGGCTCCCCCCTGCGCTCGGCTGCGCTCGTGCGGGGGACCCGACCCCATCGCGCCGACGCCCTCCCCCGCCGCGCAGCCGCACGCACCAGACCCCGCTCACCGGCATGACAAGCCGCCGCCGGTGCCCCGTGACCCGACCCGAACGACAGGCCCTGGAACCCCGGCCCGGAACACGGCCTGGCGGGGCCGCGGCCCACCCGCCCCGCGCCGTGCGGCCGTCCCGCTTCGGACAGGACGGCCGGCCCGGCACGGGCGCATGCCCGGCCACCCCCTGATCGCCGGCCCCGGGTTCCCCCGCCCGGGGCCGGAACCGACCGCCCGGGGCCGGAACCGACCGCCCGGGGCCGGAACCGACCGCCCGGGGCCGGAACCGACCGCCCGCGCCGCGTCCGGCCCACGCGGCGCGGTGACCGCCCCGCACCCTCCCGGCCTCGTTCGAGCGGGGGCCTCGCACCGCTCCTGCGGAAGGCGCCCGGGCCTTGCACACCGTGACCCACGTCCGCCCGAGGAGGAACTGACCATGATGCTCGAACAGGCCCTGACCATCGTCGGCATGGACCGCGGACCGGCCCCCGCGGCCGACGGCGCCGGCGCGGACGTCACCGTGCGCGGCACGCTGACGGTGGCCGAGGACGACCCGTTCCTCGACGGCCACTACCCCGGCTTCCCGCTGGTCCCCGGCTTCGGCCTCGTCCAGTACGTGCACGACCTCGTCACCGGCGCGCTCGGCGAGCCCCGCGACCGTCCCGCCGTCGTCGAACGGGCCCGCTTCCTCAGCCCCGTCCGGCCCGGCGAGGAGATCGTCGTCGAGGCGCGCCTCGCCCACGGGGAGGACGGTGTGCGCACCGACGCCGAGGTCACCGCCGACGGCCGCCCCGCCGCCCGGATCCGGCTGCGCCTGCCGGAAGCGGTCCCCGGCCACAACCCCCAGGAGCAGCCCCGATGAACACCGCCCGTGTCATGGCGGTCATCCCGCACCGCCGCCCCGCCCTGCTCGTCGACCGCATCGTGACGGTGGAGCCCCGGCGCCGTCTGGTCGCGCAGAAGGCGGTCACCGTCGCCGAGCCCGCCTACGGCAGGCTCGGCGAGGACCCGGCCGACGAACACCTCGCCTACCCCTTCGGGACGCTCCTGGAGTCCTGGGCGCAGTGCGCGGTCGCCCTGGCCTGCTGGGAGGAGCCCAACCCCGAGGTCGGCAAGGGCAAGGTCGTGCTCCTCTCCCAGGTCCGCGACGCGCGGACCCTGGCGCCGGTGTACCCGGGCTCCGTCCTGGTCCACGAGGTCACCGTGGTGCGCGACGTCGGCGACACGTACCTCGTGACGGGACGCAGCACCGTCGACGGCGTGACCGTCCTGGAGATCGGCCAGGTGACCCTGGCCCTGCGCACCGCCGACGCGCTGACCGCCGCGGCGGCCGCGACCGTACCCACAACCGACGAGAGGTCATGATGTCCGCGAAGGAACTCGACCGCCCGGTCGCGCTGGTGACCGGGGGCTCCCGGGGCATCGGCCGGGCCGTGGTGACCCGGCTCGCCGCCGACGGCCACGACGTGGCCTTCTGCTACCGCTCCGACGAGGCGGCGGCCGAGGCCGTGGCCAAGGAGGCCGAGGCGGCGGGCGCCCGGGTGCTGACCCGGCGCGTCGACGTGGCGCAGCAGGCCGAGGCGGAGGCGTTCGTCCGCGCCGCGGAGAAGGAACTGGGACCGGTCCACACGGTCGTCTCCTCCGCGGGCGTCGTCCGCGACAACCCGCTGGTGCTCATCGACGGGGCGGCCTGGCAGGAGGTGCTGCGCGTCAACCTCGACGGCACCTACCACGTGTGCCGGGCCGCCGTCTTCGCCATGATGAAGCGCCGCACCGGCACCGTGGTCACCATGTCCTCGGTGGCCGGCGTGTACGGCAACGCCACGCAGACCAACTACTCGGCGTCCAAGGCCGGGATCATCGGCTTCTCCAAGGCGCTCGCCAAGGAGGTCGCCCCGCGCGGCATCCGCGTCAACACCGTGGCGCCCGGCTTCATCGACACCGACATGACGGCCGCGCTGTCCGACGGCGCGAGCGACGATCTCGCCCGGCGCATCCCGCTGGGCCGGTTCGGCCGCCCGGAGGAGGTCGCCGACCTGGTCTCGTTCCTGGCCTCGGACCGCGCCTCGTACATCACCGGCCAGGTGTTCGGCGTGGACGGCGGGCTGGTGCTGTGACCGCGCCCGCCCCCGGGACCCGGTCCCGCGCCGCCAAGGTCCCGCGCTACTACTTCTCGCTGCGCAGCCCGTACTCCTGGCTCGCCCACCGGGAGCTCCTGGACCGCTATCCGGACGTCGCCGCCGCCGTCGAGTGGCGGCCCTTCTTCGAACCGGACGCGACCAGCGAACGGCTCCTCACCGAGGCCGGCGGCTCCTTCCCGTACACCCCGATGTCCCGCGCCAAGCACCTGTACGTGCTCCAGGACGTGCGCCGGCTCGTGAAGGAGCGCGGACTGTCCATGACCTGGCCGGTGGACCGCGCGCCGGTGTGGGAGGTGCCGCACCTGGCCTACCTGGTGGCCCGGGACGCCGGACCCGGGTACGGCGCCCGCTTCGTCGCCGCCGCCTACCGCACCCGCTGGGAGGAGGGCCGCGACATCTGCGACCCGGCCGTCGTCGCGGGCATCGGCGCGGAGCTGGGCCTGGACCCCGAGGCGCTGGCGGGCGCGGCCGGCGACCCGGAGCTGCGCCGGCGCGGCGTGCTGGCGCTCCGGGACGTCTGCGACGACGGGGTGTTCGGCGTCCCGTTCTTCGCGCACGGCCGCAGCCGCTACTGGGGGCTGGACCGGCTGGCCGGCTTCGCCGCGCACCTGCGTGCCGCCGAGCCGCCCGCCCGGACGCTGCCCGGCCCGGTGCCCGTCGCCGTCGGCGACGGAGCCCGGGCCACCGACGACGGACACGCGGGCGGCTGCGGATGACCGGCGTCCGCCCGACCGAGCGGAGAGAGGCGATGACCGAACTCGACGACCGGCTGATCGGCCTGCGCGGCCAGTTCCGGGAGTGGGGGCACGACTTCCGCAAACTCGCCATGGACATCGACGCGGACCCCGAGGCGATCCGCCTCCAGTTCGACCTGCCGGCGGTGCGCTACCTCGCCACGATGGGCGTCCCCGCGGAGTACGGCAACGAGCCCGAGCCCATCGCGGGCCACCGGTTTTACGGGGTCGGCGCCCTGGAACGCGCCGTCATCATGGAGGAGCTGGCCGCCGCCGACGCCGGGGTGCTGGTCGCCTCGCCGGGCCCGCTGCTGGCCGGTGTACTGATCGACGTACTGGCCGACCGGCGGCAGAAGGAGTGGTTCTACGGCCGGATGGTCGCCGACCCGCTGTGGACGTGCTTCGCGCTCACCGAACCCGAGCGCGGCTCCGACGCCGCCGGGCTGACCACCGCGCTCACCGCCCGCGAGAACGGCGGCGGATACCGGCTCGACGGCACGAAGCGCTACGTCGGCAACGCGGCCCGCGCCCAGCTCGCCGTGGTCTTCGCCCGCACCCGCCCGGGCCCGCTCGGGGTGACCGCCGTCCTGGTGGACACCGAGCGGTCGCCGGGGTTCCGGGCCAGGCCGCTGCCGATGATCGGGCTGCGCGGGGCGATGATCAGCCATGTCGAGCTGGACGGGGTGGAGATCGGCGAGGAGGACCTGCTCGGCCGGCACCTGCCGCCCACCAGGCGCGGCACCTGGGCCTTCGTGCAGACCTTCAACCGGCTGCGGCCCGGCGTGGCCGCCATCGCGGTCGGTGTCGCCCGGGCCGCGCACGCGTACGTCCTGTCCAACCGGCGCTCCCTGAGCCGTGCCGACCGCGACCGGCTCGACGCGCTGGGCCGCCGGATCACCGCCACCCGCGCGCTCGTGCACCGGGCCGCGGCCGCCGTCGACCTGCGCAGCACCAACGGGCATCTGGCCTCCGCCGCGAAGCTGCGGGCGGCCCGGCTCGCCGAGGACGCCACCCGCGAGGCGTGCACGTACTTCGGGCCCGGCGCCCGGCTCGACCACCCGCTGCTCGACAAGCTGGCGCGGGACGCGCGGGCCATGGAGTTCCTGGAGGGCACGGGGCACATGCAGCGCCTGACGCTGTTCCAGGGCTACACCTCCGGCAAGTTCGACCGCGACGCGCCCTTCCCGGCGGTGTGAGCCGGCGCGCCCGCGGGCGGCCAGCGCTGCCACAGCATGGTGCGCCAGCTGGCGTACCCCGTGTCCGCGCCCAGCCAGAACGGCGAGCTGGCCGACAGCGCCAGCAGGGGCGG
>NZ_JBEXTV010000100.1:0-14300 GCF_040628835.1 Streptomyces sp. NPDC006134
GGGGGTGTTTTTCCCCCCCCTCCCCCCCCCCGCCCCCCGACGCCCCCCCCCCCCCCCCCCTGCCCGGCCGCGGCGGGCCCCCCCGCGCGGCCCGCGCGCCCCCCCGGGGCCCCCCCTTCCGGGCCGGACCGCCGTCAGGCGTCCGTCGGTCCGTCAGTCCTCGTACGCGTCCAGCGGCGGGCACGAGCAGACCAGGTTCCGGTCGCCGAAGGCCTGGTCGATCCGGCGCACCGGCGGCCAGTACTTGCCGGCGGCGGACACCCCGCCCGGGAAGACGGCCTCCTCACGGCTGTACGGGTGCTCCCACGCCCCGCCCAGCGCGGCGGCCGTGTGCGGCGCGCCCCGCAGCGGGTTGTCGTCCGCGGGCCACTCGCCGGAGCCCACCTTCTCGATCTCCGCGCGAATGGCGATCATCGCCTCGCAGAACCGGTCCAGCTCGGCCAGGTCCTCCGACTCGGTCGGCTCGATCATCAGCGTGCCGGCCACCGGGAACGACATCGTCGGCGCGTGGAAGCCGTAGTCGATCAGCCGCTTGGCGACGTCGTCCACGGTCACGCCGGTCGCCTTGGTCAGCGGGCGCAGGTCGATGATGCACTCGTGCGCGACCAGCCCGCCGGGGCCGGTGTACAGCACCGGGTAGTGCGGCTCCAGCCGCTTGGCGACGTAGTTGGCGGACAGCACGGCCACCTGCGTGGCCCGCTTGAGGCCCTCGCCGCCCATGAGCCGGACGTACGCCCACGAGATCGGCAGGATGCCCGCCGAGCCCCACGGCGCGGCCGAGATCGGGCCCACGCCGGTCGCCGGGCCGGCCGCGGGCTGCAGCGGGTGGTTGGGCAGGTACGGCGCCAGGTGCGACCGTACGGCCACCGGGCCGACGCCGGGACCGCCGCCGCCGTGCGGGATGCAGAACGTCTTGTGCAGGTTCAGGTGGGAGACGTCGCCGCCGAAGTGGCCCGGCTTGGCGAGGCCCACCAGCGCGTTGAGGTTGGCGCCGTCGACGTACACCTGGCCGCCCGCCTCGTGCACCTGCGCGCAGATGTCGGCGACGTGCTCCTCGAACACACCGTGCGTCGACGGGTACGTGATCATCAGCACCGCCAGCTCGTCGCGGTGCTGCTCGATCTTGGCCCGCAGGTCCTCGACGTCGATCTCGCCGTCCTCGGCGGTCTTGACGACGACGACCTTCATGCCGGCCATGACCGCGCTCGCGGCGTTGGTGCCGTGCGCGGAGGACGGGATCAGGCACACCGTCCGCCGCTCGTCGCCGTTGGCGCGGTGGTAGCCGCGTACGGCGAGCAGGCCGGCCAGCTCGCCCTGCGACCCGGCGTTCGGCTGGAGCGAGACCTTGTCGTACCCGGTGACCTCGGCGAGCCGCTCCTCCAGCTCACGGATGAGCGTCAGGTAGCCCTGCGCCTGCTCGGCGGGGGCGAACGGGTGCAGCTGCCCGAACTCCGGCCAGGTGACCGGCTCCATCTCCGTCGTCGCGTTGAGCTTCATGGTGCAGGAGCCCAGCGGGATCATGCCGCGGTCCAGCGCGTAGTCCCGGTCGGCGAGGCGGCGCAGGTAGCGCAGCATCGCGGTCTCGGAGCGGTGCTGGTGGAAGACGGGGTGGGTCAGGTAGTCGTCGGTGCGCAGCAGCGCCTCGGGCAGCGCGTCCCCGGCCGTCGCGTCCAGCGCCTCGATGTCGCCCTCGACGCCGAACGCGTTCCACACGGCGCCGATCTGCGCGCGCCCGGTCGTCTCGTCGCAGGCGGCCGAGACGTGGTCGGCGTCGACGAGGCGCAGGTTCACACCGTTCTCGCGCGCGGCGGCGACGACCTCGGCGGCCCGGCCCGGCACCCGCGCGGTGACCGTGTCGAAGTAGCTGCCGTGGACGACCTCCACCCCGCCGTTCGCCAGCCCGGCCGCGAGGATCGCGGCGTAGCGGTGCGTGCGCCGCGCGATGCCCTTCAGGCCGTCCGGCCCGTGGTAGACGGCGTACATGCCGGCCATGACGGCGAGCAGCACCTGCGCGGTGCAGATGTTGCTGGTCGCCTTCTCCCGGCGGATGTGCTGCTCACGCGTCTGCAGCGCGAGGCGGTAGGCCTTGTTCCCGTCCGCGTCCACGGACACGCCCACGAGTCGCCCGGGCAGGCTGCGCGCCATCTTCTCCTGGACGGCCATGTAGCCGGCGTGCGGCCCGCCGAAGCCCATCGGCACGCCGAAGCGCTGCGTCGTGCCGACCGCGATGTCCGCGCCGAGCTCGCCGGGGGACTTCAGCAGGGTCAGCGCGAGCAGGTCGGCGGCGACGGTGACGAGCGCGCCGAGCTCGTGCGCCTGGTCGATGACCGGCTTGATGTCGCGTACGGCACCGGAGGCGCCCGGGTACTGGATCAGGACGCCGTTGATCTCCCGCTCGGCGACCTCCGCCGGGATGCCCTCGCTCAGGTCGGCGACGACGACCTCGACGCCGGTCGGCTCCGCGCGGGTCTGCACCACGGCGATGGTCTGCGGCAGCGCGTCCGCGTCGACCAGGAACAGGCCCTTCTTGTTCTTGCCCATGCGCCGGGACAGCGCCATCGCCTCGGCGGCGGCGGTGCCCTCGTCCAGCAGCGACGCGCCGGAGGTCGGCAGGCCGGTCAGGTCGGCGACCATCGTCTGGAAGTTCAGCAGGGCCTCCAGGCGGCCCTGGGAGATCTCCGGCTGGTACGGCGTGTAGGCGGTGTACCAGGCGGGGTTCTCCATGACGTTGCGCAGGATGACCGGCGGGGTGAAGGTGCCGTAGTAGCCCAGCCCGATCATCGAGTCGAGGACCTGGTTGCGGTCGGCCAGGGAGCGCAGCTCGGCCAGCACCTCGGCCTCGGTGCGCGCGCCCGGCAGCTCCAGCGCGTCGTGGTTCTTGATCACATCCGGCACCGCGGCGGCCGTCAGCTCGTCGAGCGAGCCGTAGCCGACCTGCGCGAGCATCTTGGCCCGGGCCTCGTGGTCGGGGCCGATGTGGCGCTGCTCGAAGGGGATTCCCTGTTCGAGTTCGGAGAGCGGAATGCGAGGGGCGGTCATTGCGGAGGCCTCCTGGTCTGACGCGACCTGCGAGGGGCACCACGGCGCGGGTACCCGTACGGCCTCCCCCTCTGTCATCTCGACCTGAGAGCTTCACCGGGCCACCCGAGGGCTCCCGGCTTTCACCGTCGGTGAGGGCGGACGCCGCCGGCACCCGCCCTGCTTTCCAGAGTGACCTCGTCCGTGCGGTACAGGGGCCTGAGAGATTCCGGGGAGGATTTGCTCCTTCGGCGCCTCCGATGAAGCCTGGAGGACTCTCCCGCACGGGGTCAGCAGCCATTCGTCAGCCTACCAGCGAGGTCAACGCCCGGACGTTCGAGTGGCCGCCTTCACGATTGTGCTCTTTTGTAGTGCTTACGGATGATTCACCCGATGATTCACCGGATGAATGGCGACCAAGTGGAGGGCCCGTGCGCACCGACATCGATCCGCGCAACCTGATCGGCCGCAAGGCGTTCGACCGCGACGGCAACAAGATCGGCACCGTCGACGAGGTCTACCTCGACGACGCCACCGGCCTGCCCGAGTGGGCGGCCATACGCACCGGCCTGTTCAGCAGGGACGCCTTCGTGCCCCTGGAGCCCAGCGAACTGGTCGACGGCACCCTGCGCGTGCCGTTCGACCGGGCCCTGATCAAGGAGGCCCCCGACTTCGGCGTGGGCCGCCACCTCTCGCCGGAGCAGGAACTCCAGCTCTACCACCACTACGGCCTCGACGTGGCCCCTCCGCCCACGCTCCCCGACCGCGACTTCGGCAGGCTGGCGGGCTCGGAGGAGACCTGACGGACCCGCCCCTCAGCCCGCCGCCTCCCGGCCGACGGCCCCGGGTCTTCGCACCACCTCCGACCCCGACGGCCCGGACGGCCCGGACGGCATGGACGGCATGGACGGCATGGACGGCGTGGACGACCCAGACGACACGGACGACACCAGCGGCAGCGGATCCGCCGGCTCCAGGTCCGGGTCCTCGACCCGGAAGGTCCGCACCCGCCCGGGCCCGGATCCGGGCGTCTCGAACCGCACGGTGACCCGCCCGAGCCCGCTGCCCTGCACCCACCCGTGCCCGTACACCGTGTGCCGCACGTCGTGCCCGGCGGGCCAGCGGCGCTCGGCGCCCGGCGCCTGCCGTTCCTCGGCCGGCCGCTCCTCCCGCTCGGGCTCCTCGTCCGGCAGCTCCACCCGCTCCCCCGCCGCCTGCGCGAACAGGTCCTCCTGCGTGTAGTCGGCGAGCCCGCTGACGCCCACCCCGAGCAGCCGTACGCCGCCCGTGGTGTCCACCGAGTCCAGCAGCCGCGCCGCCGCCTCCCGCACCACCGCCGGATCGTCGGTCGGCCCACGCAGCGTCTCGGAGCGGGTCAGCGTGGAGAAGTCGTACCGCCGCACCTTCAGCACGATGGTCCGCCCGGACAACCCGGCCGCGCGCAGCCGCCGCACGCACCGGTCGGCCAGCCGCTGCACCTCCAGGCCGACCCGCACCCGGTCGTGGATGTCCACGTCGTAGGTGTCCTCGACCGACACCGACTTGGCCTCACGCTCGGCCACCACGGGCCTCTCGTCCCGCGCCAGCGCCATCGCGTACAGGGCGTGCCCGTGGGCCTTGCCGAGCAGCCGGACGAGCTCGTCCTCGCCCGCCTCGGCGAGCTCGTCGACCGTCGTGATCCCGGCCCGCCGCAGGTGATCGCCGGTCGCCGGGCCCACCCCGGGCAGCGTCCGCACGGACAGGGGCCCGAGCAACGCCCGCTCGGAGCCCGGCTCGATCAGCACCAGCCCGTCGGGCTTGGCCTGCTCGGAGGCGATCTTGGCGAGCATCTTGGAGGCCGCGAGCCCGACCGAGCCGGTGAGCCCGGTGACGGCCCGGATGTCCGCACGCAGTCTCTCCCCCACCGCCCGCGCCGACTCCGCGTCCCAAGCCGCCTTGTCGGCCTCCAGATCCACGAACGCCTCGTCCAGGCTCAATGGCTCCACGAGCGGCGACAGGGCCCGCAGCAGTTCCATGACCTGCTCGCTGATCGACCGGTAGAGCCCGAACCGCGGGACGAGGTACGCGGCGTTCGGCGCGAGCCTCCGCGCCTGCGCCATGGGCATCGCCGAGCGGACCCCGAAGACGCGCGCCTCGTACGACGCGGTGGCGACCACACCCCTGGGCCCGAGCCCGCCCACGACGACGGCCTTCCCGCGCAGGCTCGGTTTCGACGCCTGCTCGACCGAGGCGTAGAAGGCATCCATGTCGAGGTGCAGGATGGTGGGCGCGCTTCTCACGCCTTCGATGCTGCCCTACACCACTGACAACGGCCGCGTTCGCCCACCCGTATCCGTGGAACCGCTCCCAGCGGCCTTCCGCGGACCGGCTGTGCCCGCTCTCAGACGGCCCGGTTGCGCCGCCGCGCCAGCTCGTCGGCGGGGTTGTGGCCGATCAGCGTCTCGCCCGTGTCGATCCGCTCCCCGTGCAGCTGGGACAGCGCGCTCTCCACGTCCCGCCACACCACCCCGACGGCGATCCCGAAGATGCCCTGCCCGCCCTGGAGCAGCGCGTGCACCTCGTCGGGCGAGGTGCATTCGTAGACGGTGGCACCATCGCTCATCAGCGTCATGCGCTCCAGGTCGCGAAAACCGCGCTCCCTGAGGTGCTGCACGGCGGTGCGGATGTTCTGCAGCGACACCCCGGTGTCGAGGAACCGCTTGACGATCTTCAGCACGACGACGTCGCGGAAGCTGTACAGACGCTGTGTCCCGGACCCGTGGGCGGGCCGCACGCTCGGCTCGACGAGCCCGGTGCGGGCCCAGTAGTCCAGCTGCCGGTAGGTGATGCCGGCGGCCGCGCAGGCCGTCGGGCCGCGGTAGCCGATCTGCTCGGACGCCATGGACGTCGCCCCTCCGCTGCTCGGCACGGCCGTCGGCCGCTGCGGAGCGTGACCGGCCGCACTGTGAAGCGGGTACGGGCCGCTCGCCCCGAGACTGCGTCCGGGGGCACCCCCAGCCGTACCGTCGCCGCTGGTTCTCACGCCGACCTCCGTCCTTGACCTGCCTTCTCGACGGTAGGCAGTCACCAAGGGTGCGTCAACGATCGCCACACTCGGCACGCCGAGTGATAATCACCCTACGAGTGGTTTCCCGTGCCCCACCGCGGGGAAAGGCTAGCCGAATGTGCCCGCAGGGGCCGCGCGACGCTCGCACCGGCCACCGGCACATGCCCGGTTCTCCTCCGCCACCGGCTGTGGGCGGACCCGCCGCCGGCCGCACGTCCCGGACGCCTCACTGGCTGCTGGTACCGAAGTCCTCCGGCGAGATCTGGTCGAGGAACTCGCGGAACTTCTCCACCTCGTCCTCCTGCTCGTCCGGAATCGCGATGCCCGCGTCGTCGAGCACCGTGTCACTGCCGTAGATCGGCGTTCCGGTGCGCAGCGCCAGCGCTATGGCGTCGGACGGCCTGGCGCTCACCTCGACTCCGCTGGCGAAGACCAGCTCCGCGTAGAAGACCCCCTCACGCAGGTCTGTGATGCGTACTTCGGTGAGCTCCTGGCCGACGGCTTCCAGCACGTCCTTGAACAGGTCGTGGGTCAGCGGCCGCGCCGGAGCCATGCCCTGCTGGGCGAAGGCGATCGCCGTCGCCTCCCCCGGTCCGATCCAGATGGGGAGGTAACGGTCGCCTCCCACTTCACGCAGCAGCACGATCGGTTGGTTGGAGGGCATTTCGACCCGGACACCTACGACATCGAGCTCGTTCACACAGCAACCCTAGGCCGTGCCCGGGACGTTTGGGTAGTCGGGCAGGGAACGGGTGGCCGATCCGCACCCGGTCATACACCCCTTTCAGGGGAGGCGCACCCCGAGCGCGGTCTGCACGAGCGCCGCGTGCAGCCGCACCGCGAGCCCCGCCAGCTCCTTGGTACGGGCCTCCGCGTGGGCCCTGGTCTGCGGGTTCCGGTGCCGCCTGAGCGGCGCCACCACCTGGTCCACCAGCCCGGCCTCCCGGTCGGCGGCGGCCTTCATCACCCGCAGATGCCGTGGCTCGATCCCGAACCGCCCCAGCTCGACGACGAGGGAGGCCACGGTGGCCGCCTCGGCGTCGTACGCGCCGTCGGGCAGCGGGGCGATGAGCCCGTACGACTCCCACTCCTGGAGCTCCTGCTCCTCGATGCCGGCCGCGGCGAGCAGCTCGGCCCGTCCGATCCGGGCCGCCGTGGGGCCCTCGGACGGATCCGGCGGCGCCTCCCCGTCGCGCTGCGGGCCCAGCTTCGGCAGCTGCACGGCCTCACCGCGCTCCATGGCGTCCAGGTACTCCCGGATCACCTTCAGCGGCAGGTAGTGGTCCCGCTGCAACCTCAGGACATGGCCGAGCCGCTCGACATCGCTCGCACTGAACTTGCGGTACCCCGCCGGGGTCCGCTGCGGCTCGACGAGCCCCTCCGACTCCAGGAAACGGATCTTGGAGATGGTGATGTCGGGAAACTCGTCGCGCAGCACGTTCAGCACCGTGCCGATGCTCATCAGCTCGCCGTCCGTGGCAGCGGTGCCGTGTCCGGCACCGCCACTCGGTGTGTGAAGCATGGACCTTCCCTGCGGATCCCCGGACGGACTCCGGGGGGTCAGTAGCCCCGCTGGCTCGTGTAGAAGACCAGCCGGTACTTGCCGATCTGGACCTCGTCCCCGTTCGACAGAGCGACCTGGTCGATCCGCTCCCGGTTCACGTACGTGCCGTTCAGGCTGCCCACGTCGGCCACCGTGAACGTGCCGTCCGCACCGCGGCGGAACTCCACGTGGCGGCGGGAGACCGTCACGTCGTCCAGGAAGATGTCGCTCTGCGGATGACGCCCGGCCGTGGTCAGCTCGCCGTCCAGGAGGAAGCGGCTGCCCGAGTTCGGCCCGCGGCGCACGACCAGCAGCGCCGAACCCAGCGGCAGCGCGTCGACGGCCGCCTGCGCCTCGGGGGACAGTGCCGGCATCTGCGTCTGCCCGGTGACCTCGGCGTCGTAGGCCTCCAGACCGGAGATGGAGATCGTGGAGGTCGTCTCCGACGAGCGCTCCGCCGCGACGCCCGGCCGCAGCGGCGCACCGCAGTGGGAGCAGAAGCGGCTGTTCTCCGCGTTGCGGTTACCGCACCTCGTACACACCAGGGCCGACATGGAAGGATCCTCCTGCCGCGGCTGTCCCGCCGGGGCGTTGGACGCGTACGGACCGGAGGCGAACCCTCCACCCGTACCTGAGGTTGACGGTTGCCCGAAACCTATGCCGCCGGACTGCGCAGGGTCAACAGACGGCGCGCCCTGACCACCGGAAATGTCACCGCCCGGACCAGTCACCTGGTCCCGGTACAGCGGACGCTGGCTCTCTGCGTCAGGCTGTGCGCGATGACGAGCGGTCGCGTGGTTGTCGCGGCCCTCTCGCGCGCTCTTGCCGAACAACTTCGCAAACAACTTCACGGGCGATTCCCCTTGACCGAAACAGACCCGCCCGTGGGGCAGGACGAACCCTGACTGAACGTAATGGCCGACCCGGACATCCTGACAACGTCCGTCTCCACCAGACAGTTTCCACCACGCACCACCCATTCGGTGCGCCGACCCCCCGCAACCTCATGCCCTCGCCGGACGGCCCCCATGCACCCCCGGTTCACCGGGAGGACGACCGAGCGTAGTCAGGCCGCTTCGCCGCTCGCAAGGCATCCACGACGATCTTGCTCGACCGCTCAACAGTAACGGTGGCCTGTTCCTTCTCCAGAGTCTGCACCACGCCTCCAGGGATGTTGAGGGCCGGTTCGAGGTCCTGCGGCTTGCCGATGACCTTGAAACGATAGGGCGCGTTGATCTTGTTCCCGTCGACGCTCACGCCGCCGCCGGAATCCGTCAGATACGTTCCGGCGACGACCCGTACGCCGTCCACCTGGATCGCCTCCGCGCCGGCCGCGCGCAGCTCCTGGATCGCGTCGAGCAGCATGTCCGCCTCGACCGTCCCCTTCGTGTCCTCGATGGTCATGGTGATGCCGGGGCCCTGCGCGGCCACGGTGCCCGCCAGAATGCCGAGTTGCCGTTCCTTCTCGACCGTCTGCCTGCGCGCTTCCTCGGCCTGGTCGGAGCTGTTCTCCAGCTCGTCCCGCTGCTTCTCCAGCCCTTGCTTCTCGTCCTCAAGACGTTGTGTGCGGTCGTCGAGTTCATCGAGGATGCGGACGAGATCCTCCTGACGCGCGCCGCGCAGGGCACTGTCCCCGTCGCTGTTGGACGCCACCTGGATCGCCAGCCCGAAACCGAGCCCGAACAGCAGCAGGGCGACGATGAGTTGGGCCCGCGTGACACGCGGCGGCCACAGCCCCTTGACCAGCCGCTGCCGTCCGGTCAGCCGGACCGGTTCCTCCTCCCGGCCCTCCCTGGCCGGAGGAATCACCGCGGGCACCTCCGCGGGCAGCTCCCTGCGCAGTCCGTTCCCGGGTTTCCCGGCGTGCTCCCGCTCCTCGTGTCCGCTCATCGCGCTCACGCCCGGAACACGTGCCGGCGGATCGCCGCGGCGTTGGAGAAGATGCGGATGCCGAGGACCACCACGACACCGGTGGACAGCTGGGCCCCCACGCCCAACTTGTCGCCGAGGAACACGATCAGCGCGGCCACGACCACGTTCGACAGGAACGACACCACGAAGACCTTGTCGTCGAAGATGCCGTCGAGCATGGCCCGCAGACCGCCGAAGACGGCGTCGAGCGCCGCCACGACAGCGATCGGCAGATAAGGCTCGACGACCGCCGGAACCTCGGGCCGGACCAACAGGCCCGCCACGACTCCCAGGACGAGGCCCAGTACGGCGATCACGATGTGCCCTTCCCGGTTTTCTCAGTTTCTTGGTTTTCTTGGGTTTCTTCGGTGTTCTCGAGGTACGGCCGCGCCGTCCGCACGATCACACTCGGTGCGGCGGGGATCCGGAGCTCCTCCTCCACGGAGATGCCGGTCCTGATCCCGTAGTTCTCCTGCAGGACATGCAAGTACATCCCGTCGGGACTGTCCTGGAACCTCGCGCCGAGCCGTTCGCCGTCCCCCACCGCGAGCACCGTGTACGGCGGCACCAGCGGCTTGTTGTCGACCAGTATCGCGTCACCCGCGGCCCTGATCGCGGACAGGGCGGTCAGCCGCTGCCCGTTGATGGCGATCGCCTCGGCGCCCGAGGCCCACAGCCCGTTGACCACCCGCTGCATGTCCCGGTCGCGCACCCGGCCGGTGTCGGAGAACCCGGACGTCCCGCGCGCCTCGCCATCGGCGCCACCGCCCGCGTCCTCGGCATCGTCGACCACCAGCTTCACCCCGGGGCCGTGCACCTCCACAGCCCCCGACAGGACCCCCGCCAGCTGCTGCGGCTCGCTGCCCCCGCCGCTCTGCTCCAGCGCCTCGCGCTGCCGCGCGCTCACGTCGTCACGCAGCTCGTCGACGCTGTGCTCCAGCTTGTCCGCCGCCTCGCTCTCCCGGTCGATCCGGTCGATGAGCTCCTCGCGCTCCTTGGCGACGACGGGCGCCGCGACCCGCGCCTGTGCCGCCCCGACGGTCACGACGAGAGCGGCGAGCACCAGCCCGGCGGCCAGGCCCAGCTTGGCCCGGAGCGTCTTGGGCATGCCACCGGTGCCGTCGGCCTTCTTCCGCGCGGCGGCCTCGGCGTATCCGTCGTCGAGGCTGTGGTCCATGACGTTCGTGATCAACGACATGGACGCGTCCGGGCGCGCGGGCCGCGCGGGACTGCTCCGAACGGGGGGTTGCTGCGGCATGCCGCACATCGTCGCACGTCGCGCCCGCTCCCCGTGAACGGCCCCACCGACGTGCCGGACAGGACCCCAGGGGGGCACCTGTCCGGCACGCGCGCGTGCAGTGCGTGTCTACCGCCCCGCGCTGTCCACGACCGCCGACCACTCGTCGAGCAGCGCCTGCGCGGAGGCGTCGTCGGGCCCCTCGGCCCACAGATGGGTGACGGCCTCGGCCGGATCGGGCAGCACCATGACCCAGCGCCCGTCGGACTCCACCACCCGCACGCCGTCGGTGGTGTCCACGAAGCGGTCTCCGGCCGCTTCGACGACCCGCCGCATGACGAGCCCCTTGACGGCCCACGGGGTCGCCAGATCCCGCTTGAGGACGTGCGCGCGCGGGATGCGCGCGTCGATCTGGCTGAGCGTGAGCTGCGTCCGCGCCACCAGCCCGATGAGCCGTACGAAGGCCGCCGTGCCGTCGTAGACGCTGCTGAACTCGGGGACGATGAACCCGCCCTTGCCGTCGCCGCCGAAGATCGTCCCTTCCTCGCCGCCGACCCGCGTCAGGTCGTCGGGCGAGGTGGTCGTCCACTCGACCTGGGTCCCGTGGTACGCCGCCACCTGCTCGGCGATCCTGGTCGTGGTCACCGGCAGCGCCACCCGGCCGCTGCGCCGCTCGGCGGCGACCAGGTCCAGCATCACCAGCAGCGCCCGGTCGTCCTCGATGATGCGGCCCTTCTCGTCGACGAGCGACAGCCGCTCGCCCACCGGGTCGAACCGCACACCGAACGCGGCCCCCGAGGACGCCACGATCTCACCGAGCCGCACCAGCCCCGCCCGCCGCATGTCGGCGGTCTCCGTCGGCCTGGACTCGTCGAGACCGGGATTGATGGTCAGCGAGTCCACTCCCAGCTTGCCGAGCAGACTCGGCAGCACGAGCCCCGCACTGCCGTTGGAGGCGTCCACGACGACCTTCAGCCCCGACTCGGCGATCCCGGTCGTGTCGACGTTCCGCAGCAGCGAGCCCGTGTACGAGTCGAACACACTGGCGGGGAAGTGCAGGTCCCCGATCTCCCCGGGGAACGCACGCCGGTACTCCTGCCGCGCGAACACCCGGTCCAGCTTCCGCTGACTGCCCTGCGACAGGTCGGCGCCCTGCCCGTCGAAGAACATGATGTCCACGGAATCCGGCACCCCGGGCGTCGTCCGGATCATGATGCCGCCGGCACTGCCCCGAGCGGTCTGCTGCCGCGCCACGGGCAGCGGTACGTTCTCCAGGTCCCGTACGTCGATGGCGCTGGCCTGCAGCGCGGAGATGACCGCCCGCTTCAGCGCACGCGCACCACGGGAGTGGTCGCGGGCCGTGGTCACCGTGGAGCCCTTCTTGAGGGTCGTCGCATAGGCGCCGGCGAGACGCACGGCGAGCTCCGGGGTGATCTCCACGTTCAGGATGCCGGACACCCCGCGGGCGCCGAAGAGATGCGCCTGTCCCCGCGACTCCCAGATGACCGAGGTGTTGACGAAAGCACCGGCCTCGATCGTCTTGAACGGGTAGACACGGACATTGCCCTGCACGATCGATTCTTCACCGACCAGGCACTCGTCGCCGATGACCGCGCCGTCCTCGATCCGCGCCGCACGCATGATGTCGGTGTTCTTGCCGACGACACAGCCCCGCAGGTTGCTGTGCGGCCCGACGTACACGTTGTCGTGGACGACGGCCTTGTGGAGGAAGGCACCGCTCTTGACGACCACGTTGGAGCCCACGACGGTGTGCTCACGGATCTCGGCGCCGGCTTCCACCTTGGCGTAGTCCCCGATGTACAGCGGCCCGCGCAGGACGGCATCGGGATGCACTTCGGCGCCCTCGGCCACCCACACACCCGGTGAGATCTCGAAGCCGTCGATGTCGACGTCGACCTTGCCCTCCAGGACGTCGGCCTGGGCCTTCACGTAGCTCTCGTGCGTGCCGACGTCCTCCCAGTACCCCTCGGCCACATAGCCGTAGATCGGCTTGCCTTCCTTCATCAACTGCGGGAAGACGTCGCCGGACCAGTCGACGGGCACATCCGGCTCGACATAGTCGAAGACCTCGGGCTCCATGACGTAGATACCGGTGTTCACGGTGTCCGAGAAGACCTGGCCCCAGGTCGGCTTCTCCAGGAAGCGCTCGACCTTGCCTTCCTCGTCGACAATGGTGATGCCGAATTCAAGGGGGTTGGGCACCCGTGTCAGACACACGGTGACCAACGCGCCCTTCTCCTTGTGGAAATTGATCAGCTCGGTGAGGTCGAAGTCGGTCAGGGCATCACCGGAGATGACAAGGAAGGCATCGTCCTTCAACGCCTCTTCGGCGTTCTTGACGCTTCCGGCGGTACCGAGTGGCTTCTCCTCGTTGGCATAGGTGAGCTCCATTCCGAGCTCTTCACCGTCACCGAAGTAGTTCTTGACCAGCGAGGCCAAGAACTGGACGGTCACCACGGTCTCATTGAGCCCATGCCTTTTGAGCAGCCGCAGCACATGCTCCATGATCGGCCGGTTGGCGACCGGCAGGAGCGGCTTGGGCATGCTTGAGGTCATGGGGCGAAGGCGCGTGCCTTCGCCTCCGGCCATCACAACGGCCTTCATGTCGGAAGCGTCCTCCTCCAAGAGACGACGGTCTAGCCGACTTCACTCACGAAGATTGTCCCGCAGTTTTCCCTCAGGGGCCATCGCACGGCTGTGGCCGTGCTCATCAGCGAGTTCAATCGGCCATGGCGTCCGCACGGACCAGGCGGCGGACTTGAACCATGTAGAGGACTCCTGCCCACCAATACAGCGTTGTACCCCATCCGGCGAACGCCCATCCGAAAATAGCAGCGAGTGACGAGATCCATCCAGTTCCGTCACTGAGCAGGAGCAAGGGGAAGGCGTACATCAAGTTGAACGTTGCGGCTTTCCCCAGGAAGTTCACCTGCGGCGGCGGATAGCCGTGCCGGCGGAGGATGCCCACCATCACGAGCAGTACCAGCTCCCTGGCGAGAAGAACGACAGTCAGCCAGAGAGGCAGGATCTCGCGCCATGTGAGACCCACCAGAGTGGACAGGATGTAGAGCCGGTCGGCCGCGGGATCGAGCAGCCGGCCCAGGCTGCTGATCTGGTTCCACCGCCGGGCGAGCTTGCCGTCCAGATAGTCGCTGACTCCGCTCAGGGCCAGCACCAACAGCGCCCAGCCATCGCTTTTCGGCCCTCCGAACTCCGGCCTCAGGATGAGCCAGAGGAAGAGGGGAACGCCGACGAGACGCGCCATGCTGAGGATGTTGGGGATGGTGAGGACCCGGTCGGTCTGAACACGGGTCTCCTGGACCTCCACCCGGGAGCCTCCTGTGGGAAATGAGCCAATGATGCTCCCTGACCTTACCTCAACGCAAAAAAGCTCCGGCTCCCGGGCTGTAAGCCTGGGAGCCGGAGCTCAATAATTGTTCGGCGGCGTCCTACTCTCCCACAGGGTCCCCCCTGCAGTACCATCGGCGCTGTAGAGCTTAGCTTCCGGGTTCGGAATGTAACCG
>NZ_JBEXTV010000101.1:0-13986 GCF_040628835.1 Streptomyces sp. NPDC006134
CCCACCCCCGGCGTGAAGTCCCCGCCACGGCCGGGCCCGGCCCCGCACCCCGTCTACTGGGGCTCCCCGGCGGAAACACGGGCGGGGCCCGGTTTCCCGGCGCCGGGAAACCGGCCCTCGCGGCACGGGCACGTGCCTATCCGGCAGGGGCAACCTGGCTGTCCCTGTGCTTGTTCAGCAGGTCCAGCATCTTGTTGAACTCATCCGGTGGCATCTTGTGGATCAGGTACTGCGCGGCGGTTACGCCATCCTCGTAGGGGAACCGCTTCAGCTGCTGTCCTGTGCCCTGGCCGTTCCCGACCGGTGCGTCGTTGTTATGGGAGCGCGCCTCGGGGACGGACTGCTCGGTCCCGCCTCCCTGCTGCCGGTCGTTCTTGCCCTGCGGCGCCGGACCGGGATTATCACGGCGTGATAGTTGGCGCTTCTGCCCTCCCCCGCCGACCGGTGAGTCAACTGGCTTCGGCGGCTTCGGCGTCTGCTGCCGGTCCTTGCGGCGGTCGGCAGCGGCGCGCTCGTCGGCTTTCTTCTTCTGCTCTGCGGGGGAGAGCTTGCCCAGGTTCCGGACGTGCTCCACCATCCGCACACCCGTCGCCAGGTCTTTCTGGAGTTCTGGTGACAGCTTCAGCAGAGACAGCTTGCTGGAGATGGTGGCCTGGGGGATGCCAAGGCGTTTGGCGGTCTTGGTTTGAGAACCGTAGTACTCCACCAGCTGCTGGAGAGCGTGGGCTTCCTCGAGGTCGGTCATGTCGTCGCGGTGGTAGTTCGCGATGAACGCGGCCTCGAGGAGAGACTCGTCGGTGCTGACTCGGGCGTTGTCGACGCGGACGGGGATGGTGGCCAGGCCTACGCGGCGGGCGGCCTCGAGGCGCCGGTGGCCGTCGACGACGATGTACTGCGTTCCGTCGTCCAGGTCGTCTGCGCGGTCGGGACGGTCGCGGAGGTAGGCGTCGGTGGTGGCCACGACGATGGGCAGGATGATGCCGACTTCGCGGACCGACTCCACGGTCTCGTCGAGGTTGCGCAGGTGGTTGCGCGGGTTGTCGGGGTTCTCGCTGATGAGGGTCACCGGCAGTTCGGTGATTGCCGCGGTGGCCGCGTTGTCGCCGCCGATGGTGCGCTCGATGGCGTTGCGGCGGGAGCTGCGGGCACCGCGGACCGCTCCGAAGGCGGGTGCTGCTCCCAGGGTGTCGGCCTTGCTCAACGGGTTGCTCCCCTCGCAACCTGCCGCATGGCCTCCGCCTGGCCGCTGTGCGGGGCATAGGAGAGCAGCGGCATCCGCTTGCGGACGGCTTCCCGCTGCTCCTTCAGGTCGCCGATGACGGCGAGGACCTTGGGGTCGCCGATGGCCTTCCAGTTTTCCAGGGACGAGGTGGCGACGTAGCCGCGGCGCGAGTCGTACAGGTTCACCACCAGGCCGAGGTAGTCGACATCGAGGGAGAGGTCTTCGCAGAGGTCTTCGATCTGCTGGGCGAGCATGCTGTAGGCGGTGGCGGAGGAGTCCTCGGCGAGGACGGGGATGATGACACCGGAGACGCCGGCGGGTTCGCCGCGGCGGCGTCGGCCGTAGTAGAGGGCGGCGTCCATGGCGATGCCGAGGCTGGGCGGGCAGTCGATGATGATGACGTCGTAGTCGGCTTCGAGGGGGCGCAGGGCCATCTCGAGTGCTGCTTCCTTCTGGAAGCCGCGCTTCTGTGTGGCGACGACGGCGATCTTTGCGTCGAGGAGGAAGCCGTCGAAGCAGGCCGGCAGCACGTGCAGCCGCTTCTCGAACCGGGGGTCCTCTATTTCCACGACCAGGTCGCGCAAGTCGCCTTGGCCTTCGCCGCACATGTGGGAGACCAGGCTGTCGTGGTCGGGTTCGATCTGCGGGACTGCGAGCTGCTCGCTGAGGTGGCCTTGGGGGTCGAAGTCAACGATGAGGACCCTCTTGCCTGCTTCGGCGTAGGCCTGGCCGATGCCGGCGGAGATGGCGGTCTTGCCGACGCCGCCCTTTTGGTTGCCGACGATTTTCCGTTCGGGGTCGGTGGCGGGGCCGCCGTGCTGGGGCGAAGGGTTGGCATCGAGCCAGTCGCGGATGGACTGGGCCAGGCCTTGGGTGTAGGAGACGCCGCGGCTGGTGCACGTGTCCTTGAAGTCTTCGTACAGGCCTGGGGGGAGCCAGGTGGAGAACGACCTGGCGCCGGCGGTGTCGACTTCCGTGCCGGGGGCGGTGTGTTCGCGCCAGGTGTTGATGGCCGCCTCTACGGCGTCCTGGATGTCCAGGCTGAGTTCGGCGGCACGCACTTTGAGCTGTTGCTGGAGGGCCGAGGGCAGCTTGGACGCTACCTTTTCCCGGTCTCCGTCAGGGTATGGAGAGGCCATGGCGTCACCTTACTGACTTCCGTGACGTCTGTGGCATCCGATTCGGGCTACTTGACAGGGTTTCACCCTGCCGATGGGTGCTGATTATCACGCCGTGATAGTTGGCGGAGGCAGCACACGTACGGCGGCCGGGTGGGACGGGGATTATCACGGCGTGATAATCCCCGTCCCACCCGAGGCGAACACCCGACCTCAAGGCGCGGCAGGTCATCGATGACGCCGTGCCCGGGGACGGCACCCCCGTCCCTCTATACGCAGTTCGCACTCCGTGCCCTGCCAACGGGACAGCTCCGCGATTGCGCGTGGTTTCCTGACTGCATGCGATGGCAACAGTGACCAGATGAAGACGGTTGCGTGGAAGGCACGTTCGCGCGGGCGGATCCACTCTCGGATCGTTCACGGCAGCGGTCGGTGTTTCTGGGTGTCCCGTACCGGCTGGGTGTCTGCCGTCGACGCGGAGTCGGGGCGCCTCGACTGGCGGGTACACCTGCCCGAAGCCGTCGCACGCGTGGCGTCGTTGGCCGTGTCCGACGGTCTCGTGTACGTCGCTGGAGCCCGCCATGTCATGGCCCTGAGTCAGGACGAAGGCCGCACGCTGTGGATCACAGACCTCGACACTCTCAGCAGCAGACCCGAGTCCCTGCCGCCCCGGAAGAAACCCCACGAGGCGTTGGGAGCCCAGCTCACCCCCGCCACGAGTGGGGTGGTGGCGCATCACGGCTGGCACATCCACTTCCTGGACCGACGGCACGGGACCCGCCTCTGGAGCCAGGAGCTCAAGTCGTCCCAGGGGCCCGTGGCCGTCGAGGGAGACATCGGGGCTGTGAGCGGCAGCGAGCACTGCTGGGGCATCGATCTGCACAACGGCAGCGTTCGGTGGACGGCAGAGCTGCACGACTACTTCTTCAACCACGCCCCGGCCGTGGTGCGCGACGGGGCCGCCTACTCCCCCACCGGGAACGGCGGCCTGCTCGCCGTCGACCTGCAGACGGGCCGCGAACGGTGGAGGCAGCACGGCCCGGCCCCCGTACCGCTGGGCGGCACTGCCGCGATGGGGCACGGCGTCTACCTGGCCCCCGTCGTCGGAGCCCGCCACGTGGTCTACGGCACACGTCTGGGCCTGCTCCGGTGCCTTGACCGGGCCACAGGCAGGATCCTGTGGTCTGATGTCGTACGCCCGGGAGCCGTCTTCGACCTAGCCCTTCTCGATGACTACACCTTCGTCGCCGGCGACCGGCAGGTCGTGGCCCGCAGGATGACCGACGGTGCGGAGAAGTGGCGACTGGTCCCCTCCCGCCGCCAGTCGAGCTTGATGACCGTCATGCCAGATCGTCTTCTCTACCCGGCAGGCCGATCCGTCATCGCCCACACAGTGGAGTGAGGGCCGTACGACCTCAGCGCACCGAATCAGGTACGGGCCTGATGCAGATGCGGGTGGCAGGTTCTGTCAAGCGGCCTGGAGGGCCGGTGCAGTCATGACGGTCTCGAATTCGACGGGGGTCAAGCGGCCGAGCGCGGCTTGCCTGCGGCGGCGATGACAGGTCCGCTCGATCCAGGTCACGATCGCGATCCGCAGTTCCTCACGAGTGGTCCCGATCCGGCGGTCGAGGACGTTCTTCCGCAGCAGACTGAAGAAGGACTCCATGGCCGCGTTGTCGCCGGCTGCCCCGACTCTCCCTGTCGCCCCAGCCATCTGGTGACGGTCGAGGGCCCGGACGGATTTCCGGGAACGGAACTGCGATCCGCGATCGCTGTGCAGAAGGCACCCGTCGACGCCCCCACGCCGGGACACGGCGTTGTCCAGAGCGGTCACAACCAGGCGGGACTTCATCCGGCCATCGATGGAGCAGCCCACGATCCTGTTGCTGAAGACGTCCTTGACCGCGCACAGGTACAGCTTCCCCTCACCGGTGACGTGTTCGGTGAGGCCAGCGAGCCACAGCCGGTTCGGGCCGGCTGCGGTGAAGTCACGGCGGACCAGGTCGTCGTGGACTGGCGGGCCGGCCTTCTTTCCCTTGCCGCGCTTCTTGCCGAACACGCTCCACCAGCGGTTGTCCCGGCAGATCCGCCATGCGGTCCGGTCCGCCATCACGGCCCCGGCGCCGCGTGCCTCGTCGGCCAGGAAGCGGTAGCCGAACTCCGGTCCGTCACGGTGCGCGTCGAACAGCGCGTTCGCGCGATACGCCTCCTCCAGCACGGCGTCGGCAACCGGCTGGTCCAGCCGGCGGCAGCAGGGCTGTCCGGCGAACTTCAGCACCCGGCGCGCAACCGCGACGGGCACCCCGTCCCCGGCCGGCTCCTCCACGAGCGGGTAGATCCTTTTCCCGGCGGACGCGCCTGCGACAGACAGGCCACCGCCCGGCGCAGAACCTCGTTCTCCTGCCCCAGCAGCTTGATCCGCCGACGCGCTCCCCGAAGCCCGGTGCTCTCCTGGCTGATCGTTCCGGGCTTGGTCCCGTCGTCGATGTCCGCGCGACGCATCCACTTCCACAACGTCATCGGACGGACCCCGAAGCCGGTGGCCACCTGCTCGACCGCCACACCCGGCCCGCGGTTCCTCGCGACCCGCACGACGCCCAGGCGGAACTCTTCCGGACAAGGCTTGGGCACAGCGACATCCCTCCCGCCCGACCGATAGGGCAAGCCGGTTCAGATGCCACCCGATCGTGCGGCAGACCTGTGCCCTGCTGGCGCAGCAGGGTCGCTCCCGGATGGCGCCGGCGAACACACCGGTGCGGCTGCCCGCGAAGCGCCCGGGGACGACGCGGGCCTCTTCCAGGGCTCCCAGCCCAGTTCGAGCATCAGCCGCTGCTGGGGGTCCATCGCCAGGGCCTCGCGCGGGCCGACCCCGAAGAAGGCCGCGTCGAACCCGGTGACGGCGGACCAGGCCGCGTTCCAGGCGACGAGGTCGAAGTTCCGGTCGAGCAGGACGGCGGGGCTCACCGGCCAGGAGTCCAGCATGGGCTGGAGTGCCCCGTTCACCGGACCGCGGGACGGGCTCGTCTCGGGCTCGTAGGAGCCGGCCAGCCGCAGCACACGGCGCATCTCGGCGTCGTCGAGCCGCAGCGCACGCCCGACGGACTCCAGTACCTGTCGTGAGGCGGTGGCCCTGCCCTGCTCCAGCCAGGTGTACCAGGCGATGCTGACCCCGGAGAGGGAGGCGACCTCTTCCCGGCGCAGGCCGGGCCGTCCGGCAGCTGGATGCTTCGACTCAGCCGCGGGTGGTCGTCTTCCACAGCCGGACCGGCATGTGACTCACATGCCCACGCTCCTGCTGGCGCCGCCACGCGGCCTCGCCGACGGCCCGGAAGAAGTCCGCGCGCAGGCCGGGCTCGGCCATCCGGCTGTAGTAGTCGCCGAAGGCCGCGGCGTGGAAGTGCTCGTACTCCGCCGCACTGCCGGCCTGGACCACGGCGTCGCGCTCGGCGCTGGTGACGACCCGCAGGTCCCGCTCCAGGAGCCGGCGCAGCTCCTCGGCCGACGGAATGATCACCTGCTCCAGGACCTGGCGGTTCTCCGGCTCGGGCAACGCAGCATCCACAAGGCCGCTTTCCCCCACCAGGTCCTCCATGCCGGTCGAGCTCGCACGGTGCAGGACCGAACGGAGCTGTTCGCGTTCCAAGGTCAACACAGCAAACGTACGTGACAAGAACGCAATTCGCACGCGATACGTACGCGATAGGTACGCTATCGGTACGCTTCTGGTGTAGTGTGTCGGTCAGGAGGTGCTCCATGCCCGAGTCCGTGTCCGAGTTGTTCGACGCGGTCGACGCGCTGCTCGCGTCCCGCGCCCCGCTGCCGCCGCCCGAGGAGCGCAAGCGCCTGCGCAAGGCCCACGGCCTGACGATCGACGAGATCGCCGCAGCCCTGAAGGTGCGCCGGGCCACGATCAGCGGCTGGGAGTCCGGCAAGACCGAGCCCCGCCCGCCGGAGCGCGACGCGTACGCACGGCTGCTGGATGGGCTCGCGAAGCTCTACCCCGCCTCGGCCAACACCACCGCCCCGAACGAGGACACGGCGGTGCCCGAGACGTTCGCCGGGCCGGCCACCCCGGCGCCGGAAGCACAGACTCCGTCCACAGGACAGACGTCCGAGGCTGCGGCCATGACCGCTGACGAGAACACCCAGTCCCACCCCGCCACGCTTCCCGCCCCGGCCGCCACCGCGCGCCCGGCCCGGACCACCAGGAGCACGACGACGTCGCGCCGTCCGGGCGCTAAGAAGGCAGCCTCTGCCAGCTCGCGGGGCAGCGACGCCCGCTTTGCCAACGGCCCGCTCGCGGTCGTCGACGTCGACGCCGACGGCCATGTCCTGGCGTACTGCACCGGCGGCCTGGTCCTGGACGTGCCCGCCAAGTCCCTGCCGTCCCTGGTGGACTGGACGCTCAAAGAGGCGAAGCTCGGTCAGCCGAAGCTGTCCGGGCCCGGCAAGGACGCCGACCCCCTGCTCGTACTCACCGAGGCGGCGCTGAAGCGCTACGGCCTGCCGACGGCGCTCACCGAGGAGGAGCGCCTCGCCGGACGTCTGCCGGAGGACCACAAGGTCATCAAGCAGCTGGCCCGGATGGAGTGGAAGCTGACGAAGCGCGGCTTCGGCCCGTGGGCGCGGATCTACCGTCCCGCCACCGGTTCGGAGCGGGCCTGCGTGCAGCTGTGCATCCCGTCGTGGGGGGCGCTGGACACGCGGCACTGGGGCGCGGCCGGGCAGCTCCCGCCGGCCGAGCTCGCCCGCGTCTTGGGCGTGTACGCCTCGCGGGTGATGACGCCGCGCGGCTCCACGGCCGTGACGGGCCTGGAGCTGATGACCGCGCTGCACCCGCCGACGCGCGCCTCCGAGCCGGACGCCGACGGCCGCCGGCACTCCGAGCACAACCCCGGCTCGCTGGGCAAGGACGCCATCGACCCGATGAACTGGCCGCCGTGCGAGGTCCCCGACGGCCACCCGGTCCTCAAGGATCTGCCCCGGTTCCACGTGCGCGGCCCCGGCGAGAAGCTGTTCGAGGAGGCGTACGACTGGGCACGGCCGATGACCGATGCCGAGTGCACCCTGCGGCACCTGGTGGGCATCGACGTGAACATGGCCTTCGCCGCCGGCGCGAACGGTCTGACCGTCGGTCTCGGTGAGGCGACGCACGTCAAGAACCCGGTCTTCGACCCGAAGCTGCCCGGCTCGTGGCTGGTGGACCTGTCCCACGTCGACCTGTCCCGGGTGAGGGCCGGCAAGGAGTGGGTGGAGCTGGACGGCAGCCTGCTGCCCTCCCCGTTCACGCCGAAGGGCGAGCGCCCGACGGGGCCGGCCTGGTACGCCACCCCGACCGTCGCCTACGCGGTGGAGCTCGGCTACGAGGTGCGCCCCATGGAAGCGTACGTCCGGTACGACAACGGCCGCTACCTGGACGGCTGGTACACCCGGCTGCGTGACGCCTACCTCGCCACCATGGCCGACCTCGGCGTGCACGCCGACATGGCGCCGGCCGACTTCCTCGCCGCGATGGACGGTCACAAGGACCGTGACCCGGAGCTGGCGATCGTCGTCTCGGCCATCAAGGCGACGGTGAAGGGCGGGATCGGCAAGCTCCGTGAGCGCCCGCGGGGTGAGGGCTGGCGGCCGGGTGAGCCGTGGCGCGCCCTGTCCCGCCCCACCTGGCGGCCGGACATCCGCGCGGCGGTCATCTCCCGCACCCGGATCAACCTGCACCGCAAGATGCTCAAGCACGCGGCGTTCACCGGCCAGTACCCGGTCGCGGTCCTGTCCGACTGCGTCGTCTACGCCTCGAACGGGCCCTCGCCGCTGGACTTCCTGCCGTACCGGGAGGGCAAGCCGCTGCCCGGCGGTTTCAAGCTCGGCATCAACCCGGGCCTGGTCAAGCACGAAGGCACCCAGACCGTCCTGTGGGGCGAGGAGGTCCGCGAGCGGTTCGACGCCCCGGAGCTCAACCTCGCCCGCTACATCAAGGACGGCACCGTCACCGACATCGACAACGGAGAGTAGGAGTAGGCCACGATGAGCCTGTTCGGGGACGGTCTGGACGCCGCGGTGCAGAAGGCGTTCACCCGCCCGGCGCCCAAGAGCGCGCCCGCGCGGATGCGGTACCTGGTCAAGCAGCTCAAGGGCACCAAGGCGGTCGCACAACTGCTGGGCATCTCCCAGCGCACCGTCGAGCGGTACGTGAAGAACCAGATCAAGAAGCCGCGTCCCGACCTCGCGGAGCGTCTGGAGCGCGAGGTGAAGAAGCGGTGGCAGCCGCAGATCCGGGCCAAGGCCCGCCGGCAGGCGGCCACCACCGGCGGCATCGTCATCGACACCCGGGCCCGCATGGGTTACACCGCACCGATCGGCTCCACCGATGAGGGCCGCGTCCGGCACCTGACCGTCGCGCTGCCGCCCCACTTCGCCGCTCGTCTCTTCGAGGCCCAGGAGGCCGGCGGCACCGACCAGCGGCTCCAGGAGATCGCGGCCGAAGCGCTCAAGGAGGTGTACTTCCAGGACGGCGGCCGCCGCGCCGGCTCCCTGGAGGAGGTCCACTTCACGGACATCGAGCACCTCGAGTTCGAGCTGTAGCCGCCGCGCCCCGAACAGCTCGCGAGCCACGGACCTGAGCCGAAGCACGGTAGTTGTCACATAGGCAGTCTTGTTGTCACCTGCAGGGTGCGGTGCCGGAAGGTTGTCCTCTCAACTCTTGACGGCCTCTGCGATCTGCTGGGCGGCCTGGGCGGGGGTGAGGTGCGTGGTGTCGACGACCTCGGCCTCGGCGTGCAGCCACTCGCGGGCCGCCTCGGCGTAGGGCTCAAGGTATTGGAGCCGGAACGGGGAGTCGGGGCCGAGAACGGTGTCGCCCGCGATGCGCGCGCGGAGAGTGTTCTGGTCGGCGTGGAGGACAAAGTGCCGGACCGGAATACCGTGCTCGGCAAGGCCCGAGCTGATCTCGCGCCAGTACCGCTCGACCAGGACGGTCATGGGCATCACCAGGGTGCCGCCGGTGTAGTCGAGGACGCGCCGGGCGGTCTCGACCACGAGCGGCCGCCACGGCGGCCAGTGCTGGAAGTTGTCCGTCGCAGGCAGCCCTGGCTTGATGTCCATGAGCGTCTCGCCGACTTTCTCGGCGTCGAACACCCGTGAGTCCGGAATCAGCTGTTGGACGAGCGCGCTGGTCGTCGTCTTGCCTGCGCCGTGCGTGCCGTTGAGCCATACGATCATGGACTTGACGCTAGCGTCGTGCGGGCCGCGTGGACAGAAAGAGTGGAAAACCCGGTGCGGTCGATCGCCTTGGCCAGTTGCTCGGCGTGGTCGTCGAGCAGTGGCTTGAGGGCCCGGTAGCAGGGGAGGCCGTCTCGTGTGCCTGTCTCCTTGAGCCAGTGGCAGACGTTGTGCCGCTGTCGGCTCCAGACGGCACGCAGCTCGGGATCCTCGCCGATGTCTGGCGGGCAGGGGGCGAACTCTAGTTCGCCGCCGGTGACCACGACTGGGAAGCGCGGATGCGCACCATTACCGAGATGCAGCCGGACATCACCAGGTGGTTCGGCCGCGACGTGTGGTCCCGCGCAGTCAACGACGCGGGCTACGCCGTCACTCGCCGCTGACGTCAGCGCGCAGGGACAGGCAGGGCGCCACGGACGACCAGCTGCCGCCCGTACGGGGTGGCCATGGGCTCCATCTGGATGCCGGTGCGCAGCGGCTTCACCGAGAAGCGGAACCCTTGGCCGGGCCGTGGCAGATCAGTCCGGTCGGGGTGGGGATGCCGATGCCGTCGGGGGAGAGGGTAAAGCCGAGCCCGGCATAGAAGTCCGTCAGCTCCGGCTCGTGCGTGGCGTACAGGACGGCCGTGCCCAGCTTCCCGGCCTGACGCGAGCCGGCCGCCTTCGCCGCTTCGGCCACCAGGGCGCGCGCGACGCCCTGGCCGCGCCACTGCTCGACCACCGCGAGGGAGTCCAGGCAGGCGACCAGACCGGCGATGATGTGCACGTTGGGCGATCCGATGAGCACGGGGTGGGTGAGGGCCCACGTCACCGGCAGCATGAGCATCCCGCCGACCAGCGCGCCGGACGACGTCTCCTCCACCACCCGCGCGTACGTGGGCTTCTCCGGATCGAGGCTCTGGTCGATCACGTTACGCAGCGCCCGCCATGACCCGTCGGGGTTATCCGGGTCGGCCAGCCGGATCACCGGCTCCAGCGGGGCCGTGCCGGCGCGGGCCGCGTCTCGGATCACGAGGCCGTCCGGCAGCTCCGGAACGCTCACCGGGATGACCTCTCCCGGCTGCACCGCTGACCGGTCAGCCGTACTGGGGGCCGCATACATGCGCTCATCCAGCACGTTCCCCGAGAACAGACGCTCCGCCTCGCGGCACGCTGGATTCCCCGACCGGCGGGCGCCCTTGCGCGCCCCTGTTCGCTTCCCCACGGCGTTCCTCCCCTTTGTCACCACGGCCCTCCCCCACCCGACACCCTTCCGAACACCGCCCGGCAGCAGACGACTTGGGCGCGGGATCCATGCCTCTGTCCACAGGCGATCCGTGGCCTTCCGATCGCATGAGCGATCACGAGCAGCAGCAGCCGGCCCTGCGCCGCGGCAAGGTCCTGGAGTCCCTCGCGCGGGCGGAGCGGAAGGTGTTCACCCGGCCCGCGCCGAAATCCGCAAAGACTCAGGTGAAATTCCTCCTCACGCGGGCGAAGGGGTCGGCCAAGGCCCTGGCGGAGCGCCTGGGCGTCTCGCGCCGCACGGTGGAGCGCTACCGCGCCGGGAAGCTGACGACCCCGCAGAAGCGCCTGAAGGCCGCCCTGGTGGAAGCGACCGAATCCGAGTGGAACCGCAGGTCAGAGCAGAGGCGTGCGAACAGGCAGCCACCTCCGGCGGCATGATGGTGGAGCTGACCGCGTACTTCGGATTCACGTGCTCGGGCAGCTCGAACGACGGTCGCATACGCACCATCACCCCCCGATCTCGCCTACCTACGCGCGGCAAATCCTGGATCTCCAGGAGGCCGGTGCGACGGAGGAGGATCTGCATCCGATTGTCGCGGAGGCCATCACCGAGTCGTATTTCACGGAGTGGGGCACCCGCGCCGATGGTCTGCGTGCGGATTTAACGCACGTTCAAGCCATCGAGTTCATGTTCTGAATCGGTCGAATTCCGGGCCTTCTATAAAGCAATCCTGCGGGTCGTCGCAGAAGCGTTCCGGCGGCGGCCCGCTCTCATTTCTCACCACGAATGCGAGGTCGAAGATGACCAGGATGTGGCCACCCGGCGGCAGTACCCGTCGACCGCTCGCCCCGCGAGCCGGTCGACCCGGCCCGCATCGGCCGCCGGGTCGTACGGCGCCGGGCGAAGGGGATGGACGCCGGCGCCGTCGCGGCGGCCCTTGAGGAAGCGCGGTTCGACGCCCGGCAGGCGTCCTGGTTCGAGGACCTGGCCGACGACGTCCGCGGCCGGGCGGAGCTCGCGGAGTGGGAGCGCCTCGCGCAGCTGCTCGCTGCCGCGCCGTCGGGCATCGTCTACGACCCGGACACCGACGAGGTTGTCCAGGCCGAGCTCGCCGCCGACGCCGCGGCCGCCGCCGCCCGCGAGGAAGCCGCCGGCCTTCTGACGCCGCCGGTCCTCGCGCACGCCGCGCTGCTCGCCGAACTCGCCCGCCTGGTCCCCGGCGCCGACGTCGACGAGCTGGCGTTCGCGGCCAGCGCCCCTGGGCCGCCCCTGCGCCGGATCCTGGCCGGGATGGAACCGCTGGTCGAACACGAGCGGCCGCATGTGTGCGGACAGAGCCCCGTCGTCCCGCCCGGCCGTCCGGCGCTGCCGCCGCAGCCCGTGGACGCGGCCCCGGTGATCCGCCAGCCGCTGCCGGCGAACGATGCCTTCGGCGACCCCGTGCCGGTCCGGTACTCGCTGGAGGAGGCGTGGAAGAAGGGCATCCTGCCGTGGAAGGCGCCGACGGCACGCACCTCCATGCGCAGACGCTCCCCGGAACGCGGCATCCCGGTGCCCGAAGGCAGGCTGGAGGGGCAGACCGTCCGGTACACCGAGGACGAACTGACGACCTGGCGCGCGGCCTGGGAGAAGCAGGCCGGCCCCACCACCGGCCGACCGCCCGCACGTCCGGAATCCGCGTCACGCTGACGCAGAGTGAGCGTGACAGCAGCGTCACGCCCACCCGGAAAAGTGTCACGCCCGGTGTCACGCCGTCACCAATACGTTCCTGTTTGTCCTTTTCTGGTTGCCTGTAGGGGCCTCCAGGCCGGTTTTCGATCCAGGGGAGCGTGACAGCCTGATCGGGCCTCACGCGCACTCGGGGGCAGCACGGAACGTAGTCGCGTGCCGGGTTCGTCCGGAGTGCTCCCGGGCCCGCTTGCCCGGCGATACCGTGGTGAGCAACGCCAGTTCTGCCCTCTGGAGCCCTCGATGAGCGAACAGCCGGCCCCCGCCGACACCGCCCGGCAGCAGCTGGAGCCCGCGGCCGCCGACGCGGTCCGCGCGTACGCGGCCAAGACCCGCGCCGACGCCGACCGGTTCGCCGCCGTCCTGGAGGACATCGCCGCCAACGGCCTGCCCGACCCCGAGCAGTGCACCCCGTGGGAGGAGCTGCGCGAGGCCCACCTCGCCCGCCTCGCTCGGCAGCGCCCGGCCGTCGTCTGATGGCCCCGCAGCACGGCCCGCGCCGCGCCCGCATCACCTTCTCCGACTCCGCCGCCAAGCAGCTGGAACAGGTCACCAGCGAGGCGGGGATCCACGCCCTGGACCGCGCCCTGGTCGTCGTCTCCGTCGACCCCGAGGTCGGCGAGCCGATCCCCGGCGACACCGCCGGCCCCTATCTGCGCGAGTACGCCGACGAAGTCGAGCGAGTCCGGCTCCTGTACTGGGTGACGGCCTTGAAGACCGTGGTCGTTGTCGCGTACCTCGAGGTCTGACCGCGACGTCCTGGACCAAGCTGACCGCGTACGGCTGGCCTCTCCGCATGTCCATCGGTTGATGAGGGATCGGGTCTGTCATCTGATGAGGGATCGCTCGCGTACAAGGGAGACCTAGGACTGACTGACCTGATCACGGGCGCGCTCTTCCTCACCCGCCGAAGGCGAAGTACCGGAAGTACGGTCGGCCAGGCAGACCTCGCCACAGAGCCCGCTTGTAGATCTCTCCCCCTGAGGGCGAAGCTCGCTGCGCGGGCACACATCATCCGCCGCCATCTGCACTGAGGCACCCCGCCCGCTCGACGCACATGATCCTCCCCGGCACTGCACGGCCGTCTGCGGCGTTCTGACGCCATCCGGGCTCCCGAGCGACGATCAGGCCCCCAGAGGCGCTCACAGCGCCGTACAGCGCCTTGCCCGCTCACACGGCGTTGCTGACCGGGAGGAGCCGACACCGGCAGACCGCGCGCAGCCGCCTCCTCGGCGCTGACCGCCCCGCCCCGCCCCCGACCCCTACTCTCAGAGGGAAGGATCTACAACCCGCACATAGGTACTACCTGTACTAACCCCTATTGGGGTGCAAGACGGCCCCGCCACCGGGCCCCAGCCGCAGGGCCTCAGCAGCGCGGGGGGGGGGGGCGCCCGCCGAGCGCGGGGGCAGCGCGGGGGGGGCGGGGGTGGCGGGGGGGGCGAGGGGGATCCCGCCGGTGGAGACGTCGTCCGCTAG